>NZ_ANKP01000059.1:0-26401 GCF_000319775.1 Cupriavidus sp. HMR-1 | reverse complement strand
CGGGGCCGGTGCTGCTGCGGCGGGAGCCGGAGCGGCGGCGGCCGGTGCAACGGCGCCTGCAGTGGCTGCCGTGTCGATCTTGGCAATCACTTCATCGGCCACGACGGTATCGCCGTCGTTCTTGATGATCTGCGACAGAACGCCGGCCGACGGTGCCGGCACTTCCAGCACAACCTTGTCCGTTTCGATTTCGATCAGGATCTCGTCCTGAGCAACGGCTTCGCCCGGCTTCTTCTTCCAGTTCAGCATGGTCGCTTCGGCGACCGATTCCGACAATTGGGGAACCTTGACGTCAACAATAGCCATGGTTTGAAAATTCCTCGATGTATGCGTGTGTTTCGTTGCGGGTAGGCTGACCCGCGGCGCGCATCCTTGTGCGCGGCCCGCGGGTGCCGACGAATTACTTGGTCAGAACAAAGCCCTTGAGCTTGGAGAACGCAGCGTCCAGCAGCGCCTTCTGTTGCTCGTTGTGCTTTGCGTAGTAGCCCACCGCCGGCGAAGCCGAGGCGGGACGACCGGCATAACCGAGCTTCTGGCCTTCCGTCATGTTTTCCATGATGTAGTGCTGCACGAAGAACCAGGCACCCTGGTTCTGCGGCTCGTCCTGGCACCACAGGATTTCGGTCGCGCCCGGATACTTCTTGAGTTCCGCGGCAACAGCCTTGTGCGGGAACGGATACAGCTGTTCCATGCGGATGATCGCCGTGTCGGTGGCACCGCGCTCACGGCGGGTGTTGACCAGGTCGTAGTAGACCTTGCCCGAGCACATGATCACGCGCTTGACCTTGCTGGCATTCAGTTCCTCGTGATCGGGGATCACGGTCTCGAAATGACCCTTGGCCAGATCGGACAGCGGCGACACGGCATCCTTGCTACGCAGCAGCGACTTCGGCGTCATGATCACCAGCGGCTTGCGGAACAGACGGATCATCTGGCGACGCAGCAGGTGGAAGATCTGGGCCGGTGTGGTCGGCTGGACAACCTGGATGTTGTGGTCGGCGCAGAGCTGCAGGAAACGCTCGATACGGGCCGAGCTATGTTCCGGACCCTGGCCTTCGTAGCCGTGCGGCAGCATCATCGTCAAGCCCGATGCGCGACCCCACTTCACTTCACCCGACGAGATGAACTGGTCGATCACAACCTGGGCGCCGTTGACGAAGTCGCCGAACTGGGCTTCCCAGATCACCAGCGCGTTCGGTTCGGCGGTCGAGTAGCCGTATTCGAAGCCGAGCACGGCCTCTTCCGACAGCACCGAGTCGATCACCGTGAACGGTGCCTGGTTTTCCGACACGTTCTGCAGCGGCACGTACGAGCCGGCATCCCAGCGCTCGCGAGCCTGGTCATGCAGCACGGCGTGGCGGTGCGTGAAGGTACCGCGGCCGGCGTCCTGGCCGGTGATACGCACCGGGTAGCCCGAGGCCACCAGCGAAGCGAAGGCCAGGTGCTCACCCATGCCCCAGTCCAGCATCTGCTCGCCACGGCCCATGTTGGAGCGGTCCTTGACGACCTTCTCCACCAGCGGGTGCAGCTTGAAGTGCTCGGGAATCGTGGTGATGCGCTCGGCCAGACGCTTCAGTTCCGTCATCGGCACGGCGGTGTCGGCAGCGTCCGTCCACTTGCGGTTCAGGAACGGCATCCAGTCCACGGCGAACTTGTTCTTGAAGTTCGACAGGACCGGGTCCACCGTGTGCTTGCCCGCATCCATGGCGGCACGGTAGTCCTTGACCAGCTCGTCGCCGAACTCGGCTGCGGTCAGGTTCTGCGCCACCAGTTTGTCGGCGTACAGCTTGCGCGTACCCGGATGCTGGCCGATCTTCTTGTACATCAGCGGCTGCGTCATGGCCGGCGTGTCTTGCTCGTTGTGGCCCAGCTTGCGGAAGCAGATGATGTCGACCACGACGTCCTTGTTGAATTCCATGCGGAAATCAACGGCCAGCTGCATGGCGTACACCACGGCTTCGGGATCGTCGCCGTTCACGTGCAGCACCGGCGCCTCGATCATCTTGACCACGTCCGTGCAATACAGCGTCGAACGGGCGTCACGCGGGTCCGACGTGGTGAAACCGATCTGGTTATTGATAACCAGATGCATCGTGCCACCCGTGCCGTAGCCGCGGGTCTGCGCGAGGTTCAGCGTTTCCATCACCACGCCCTGACCTGCAAAGGCCGCGTCGCCGTGCACTTGCACCGGCAGCACTTCCTTGTGGCCGACGTCGCCGCGGCGTTCCTGGCGAGCCTTGGACGAGCCTTCGACCACCGGGTTGACGATTTCCAGGTGCGACGGGTTGAACGCGAGCGACAGGTGAACCGGGCCGCCTTCCGTCGAGACATCGCTCGAGAAGCCCTTGTGGTACTTCACGTCACCGGCCGGCAGGTCGTCGACGTGCTTGCCTTCGAATTCGGCGAACAGGTCGGCCGGCATCTTGCCCAGCGTATTGACCAGCACGTTCAGACGGCCACGGTGAGCCATGCCGATCACGATTTCCTGCACGCCCTTGGTGCCGGCGTGCTGGATCAGTTCGTCCATCGCGGCGATGAAGCTCTCGCCACCTTCGAGCGAGAAGCGCTTCTGGCCGACGTACTTGGTGTGGAGGAATCGCTCCAGGCCTTCGGCCGCGGTCAGGCGGTCGAGGATGTGCTTCTTCTTCTCCAGCGTGAACACGGGCTTGGAACGCGTGGTTTCCAGGCGCTCCTGCCACCAGCGCTTCTGCGCCTGGTCGCTCACGTACATGAACTCGGCGCCAATGGTGCCGCAGTACGTTTCGCGCAGGTTGTTGAGCAGCTCGCGCAGGCTCATCGACTCCTTGCCGAAGTACGTGTTGCTGGCATTGAAGACGATATCGAGGTCAGCCTCGGAGAAGCCGTAGAACGCCGGATCCAGGTCAGGCAGGGGCGGACGCTCCTGGCGCTTGAGCGGGTCGAGGTCTGCCCAGTGCGAGCCGATGTTGCGGTAAGCGGCGATCAGCTGCGTGGCAGCGACGCGCTTGCGGCCCATATCGGAATCGGCCGAGGCAACAATGGTCTTGATGGGGCCCTGCTTGGCGCGCTCGGCGAACGAGGCGACGATCGGTGCGTGGGGAATATCGCGGGCGTTGGAACCATCCGCAGCCGGGACATTCTGCATCGCGTCGAAATACGCGCGCCAGTTGTCGGGAACCGAGCTGGGATTCTGGAGGTAGGCCTCGTACAGCTCTTCCACATAGGGGGCGTTGCCGCCGAAGAGGTACGAATTGCTTTGATACTGCTGCATCATGGGGCGCTCACTATTCTCCGGGAATGCCGGAGTTAAGCGGGTTCATCAACCTTCCGCGACACGGCTCGACCGGTTAGCGGATTGCAAACAACTCTTGGGGGCCCAACGGTTACCACCTTGAACGAACGGCACCTTGTCAGGTGCCGCTAGTTTTCGGTCTCGCCGCCAGACCCGAAAGGGCAAGTTGTGCGGGGAAGGACCTAAGTCTTCACTCGCGAAGCATAGCACGTTTGCCCAGAACTCGTAGGGACTTTTCGTGATGCAAAACAAGACGGACTGTTCAGGACTGTGGCGCGATCTGATCGACCGCATCGGTGATCAAGCCATCCAGCCCCCATGACAGCAGGTTCGCTGCCCTCGCCGGATCGTTGACCGTGTAGCAGAGCACCTTGAACCCGGCTGAATGCGCGGCGCCGATGACAGCGGCATCGAGTTCGCGGTGGTTGGCGTCAAGCGCCACGCATTCCAGCCGGCGCAGCCGCTCGAGCCAATCTGCAGGCAATGTATCCAGCAACAAGGCACGCGGGAGGTCTGGCGCCACCTGATGCGCCGCCTCCAACGCCACCTCCGAAAACGAGGACAGCAATGGCGGCGTGCCAGCACCCTTCCACATCGAAAGTGCATCAAGCGCCACGGCAGCACCGGTCCGATACTCGGTCCCCGGCACCGGCTTGATTTCTATATTGACCATGAAGCCATTGGCCTGCGTATAGCGAGCAATGGCCGCCAGCGTCGGCACCGGCTCGCCCGCGTACGCGGGACTGTGCCAGCCGCCAGCATCCAGCGCCGCCAGTTCGCCCAGCGTCAGCGCATCGACACGCCCTTTGCCGGTCGTAGTGCGATCCAGCGTCGCATCGTGCATCAGGATCGGCTTGCCGTCGGCAGACAGCTTCACGTCGAACTCGAACATCCGGTAGCCGAACGACGCACCGTGCCGAAACGCGGCCAGCGTGTTTTCGGGAGCCAGCTTGCCCGCGCCGCGATGGGCGATAAAGCGAGGATAGGGCCAATTCGTCATGCCTGAGCCTCGATACGCTTGCCCGACTGCACATCAAAGAAATGCAGATGCTCGGCCGACGCCGTGATCGGCAGCTTGTCGCCGGCACGCACCTGCATCTGGCTGTCGAGCCTGACCACGATGGGCTGGCCACCGAGCGAACCGTAAGCGAACGAATCCGCGCCGAGCGCTTCTACCACCCGCACATCCAGTTCGGCGATTGCCTCATGCACGGCACAAGGCTCGATGTGTTCGGGACGTAATCCCATCAGCGCCTGCTCGGGCAGATGCAGCCCCATCGGCAGATGTCCCAGCGTTGCCGCCGTCTGCCCGTCCTTGGGCTGGACCCGCATTTGCGCCCCGCCCTGCCCGCTTCCGTTCCGCGCCACCGGCACCAGGTTCATCGGCGGCGAACCAATGAAGCCGGCGACGAACGTGCTGGCCGGTCGCGCATAGACTTCCAGCGGCGTGCCGATCTGCTCCACCCGGCCGCCATTGAGCACCATCATGCGGTCCGCCAGCGTCATGGCCTCCACCTGGTCGTGCGTCACATAGAGGCTGGTCGTCTTGAGTCGGCGGTGCAGATCCTTGAGCTCCAGCCGCATCTGCACGCGCAGCTTGGCGTCGAGGTTCGACAGCGGTTCGTCGAACAAGAACACCGATGGCTCGCGCACGATCGCACGGCCCATCGCCACGCGCTGCCGCTGTCCGCCGGATAACGCGCGCGGTTTGCGCTCGAGCAGCGACGCAAGTTCCAGGATGCCCGCCGCGTGCTTGACGCGCTGCTCGATCTCGCCCTTCGACATCCCGCGGATCTTCAGCCCGTACGCCATGTTGTCGTACACGCTCATGTGCGGATAGAGCGCGTAGTTCTGGAACACCATCGCGATATCACGCGCGGCGGGCTCCAGATCGTTGACGACGTTGTCGCCAATATGGATCTCACCACCGGTGATCGTCTCGAGGCCCGCCACCATGCGCAGCAACGTGGATTTGCCGCAGCCGGACGGCCCGACGATCACGATGAACTCGCCGTCGGCGATTTCCATGTCGATGCCGTGCACGACCTGCGTGCCCCCGGCATAGGTTTTCTGAACGTTGCGAAGAGACAGCTTTGCCATGGAATGACCTTATTTTTCCGTTTCCACGAGGCCCTTGACGAACCAGCGTTGCATCAGCACCACCACCACTGCCGGCGGAATCATCGCCAGCATCACGGTGGCCATCACGAGGTTCCAGTCGGTAGCGGCATCGCCCGAGCGGGAAATCATCTGCGTCACGCCCACCACCACGGGCGTCATTGACTTCTGCGTGGTGATCAGCAATGGCCAGAGGTACTGGTTCCAGCCATAGATGAACTGGATCACGAACAGCGCGGCGATACTGGTGCGCGACAGCGGCAGCACCACATCCCAGAAGAATCGCAACGGTCCGGCCCCGTCGATGCGAGCGGCTTCGGCCAGTTCATCCGGGATCGTCAGAAAGAATTGCCGAAACAGGAACGTGGCGGTGGCCGACGCGATGATGGGAATCGTCAGACCGAAGTAGCTATCCAGCATGCCGAGGTCAGACACCACCTTGTAGGTCGGCAGGATACGCACTTCCACCGGCAGCATCAGCGTGATGAAGATCATCCAGAAGAACGTCTTGCGCAGCGGAAAGCGGAAGTAGACGATCGCGAAGGCGGAAATGATCGAAATCGCGATCTTCCCCAGCGCAATGCCCAACGCCATGATCAGGCTGTTCTTCATCATGGTCGAGACCGGCGAAGCGGCCTCGCCCACGCCCTGGAACAGCACGGTGCGATAATTTTCGATCAGATGGCTGCCCGGGATCAGCGTCATCGGTGCATCGAGTACCTGCTCGGCCGTCAGCGTCGACGCGACGAAAGTCAGGTACACCGGAAATGCCACGACCGCGATGCCGACGATCAGCACGAGGTGGGTAATAAAGTCGAGTACGGGACGTCGTTCTACCATGGCTGGCTCCTCAATACTGGACTTTGCGTTCCACGAATCGGAACTGCACCACGGTCAGCGCGATCACGATCACCATCAGCACCACCGACTGCGCGGCCGAGCCACCAATATCCATGCCACGGAAGCCGTCATGGAACACCTTGTAGACGAGCGTGTTGGTCGAGTTGAACGGGCCGCCGTGGGTCACCGCATCGATGATCGCGAAGGTATCGAAGAAGGCGTAGACCATGTTGATCACGAGCAGGAAGAAGGTGGTAGGCGACAGCAGCGGGAACACGATCGACCAGAAGCGCTTCCACGGGCCCGCGCCGTCGATGGCCGCGGCCTCGATCAGCGATTTCGGAATGCTCTGCAGCCCGGCCAGGAAGAACAGGAAGTTGTAGCTGACCTGCTTCCATGCCGCGGCCAGCACCACCAGCAGCAGTGCCTGGTTGCCATTGAGCAGGAAGTTCCAGTCCACGCCTGCCTTGCGCAGCGCGTAGGACACCACACCCAGGGTTGGGTTGAACATGAACATCCAGAGCACGCCGGCCACGGCAGGCGCCACCGCGTACGGCCAGATCAGCAGGGTCTTGTAGCCAGTGGCGGCGCGCACGACACGATCGGCGAAGTACGCCAGCAACAGCGCCACGGACAGGCCCACCACCGTCACGCCAATGGCGAAGATTGCAGTGGTCTGGAAAGACTCGATGTACTGCGGGTCCTTCCACAGCGTAACGAAGTTATCGAGTCCGACGAACTCGAGATGGATGCCGAAGGCATCCTGCTGCAGCATCGACTGCCACAGCGCTTGCCCGGCGGGCAAAAAGAAGAAGATCAGCGTGATGGCGATCTGCGGCAGCACCAGCAGATACGGCAACCACGGAGAGCGAAAGACGACGCGCTTTTCCATCGAGGGGTTTCCCAAAACAAACGCAAACGGGCGACGATTGTGCCGCCGCCCGCTTCAGCTTCATCACCGCAGGGGCTTATTCCCTGGCGGTCTTCTGGAAACGCTCCAGCAGTTCGTTGCCACGCGCCACGGCGTTGTCGAGCGCGGCCTTCGGCTCCTTCTTGCCAGCCCACACCGCTTCGAGTTCCTCGTCGATCACGGTACGGATCTGCACGAGGTTGCCGAGACGCACGCCGCGCGATTTGTCGGTGGTCTTCACGACCATCTGCTCGACCGACACATCGGCACCCGGGTTCTTGTCGTAGTAGCCCGACTTCCTCGTCATCTCATACGCAGCCATCGTCACCGGCAGGTAGCCAGTGGCCTGGTGCCAGTCCGACTGGATCTCGGGCCGCGACAGGAACGTGAAGAACTTGGCCACGCCCTTGTACTCGTCGGCCTTCTTGCCGCCCATCACCCAAAGCGATGCGCCGCCAATGATCGTGTTCTGCGGCGCGCCCGGCACGTCCGGGTAGTACGGCAGTTGCGACACACCAAACTGGAACTTGGCGTTCTTGCGGATATTGGCCAGCGATGCGGACGAGCCCGTGAACATCGCGCACTCGCCGTTGTAGAACTTGGCCTGCGACTCCGCCTTGCGGCCGCCGTAGCTGAAGTAGCCCTTCTTCACCATCTCCTGCAGGTTCGTGATGTGCTTTACGTGCAGCGGGCTATTGAAGACCAGCCGTGCGTCGGTGCCGCCAAAACCGTTGTTCTTCGTGGCGAAGAGCGTGTTGTGCCAGGCGGAGAAACTCTCCAGGTGCACCCAGCTCTGCCAGTCGGTGGTATAGGCGCAGCTCTGGCCCGACGCCTTGAGCTTGGCCGAATACTGCATCACCTCGGGCCAGGTCTTGGGCGGGGCGGAAATGCCCGCCTTCTTGAAGGCATCCTTGTTGTAATAGAAGACAGTCGTCGAGCTATTGAACGGGAACGACAGCATCTCGCCCTTCGACGACGTGTAGTAACCCGCCACTGCCGGAATGTACGCCTTTTGGTCGAACTTCTCGCCAGCGTCCTTCATCACCTGCGACACCGGCTTGATGGCGCCCTTGGCGCTCATCATCGTCGCGGTACCCACCTCGAATACCTGCAGGATGGCCGGCGCGCCGCCCGCGCGGAACGCCGCAATGCCGGCTGCCATGGTCTCGTCGTAATTGCCCTTGTTGACCGGCACGATCTTGTAGTCAGACTGGCTGGCGTTGAACTTGTCGGCAATCTCATTGACCTTGTCGTTCAGCGCGCCCTGCATGGCGTGCCACCACTGGATCTCAACAGCGGCATGGGCCGTACCGGCCAAGGCCAGGGTTGCAACGGCGGCGAGCTTCAACGCGGTGCGTGGAAAAGACATTGGCATTTCTCCTGAGGCTGTGTTCGGTCCGACCAATTTTTTTGAAAAAGCGACCGACTGTATGCATTTTTTGTGACAGGCATGTTACGCCGCTCTTATGTCACGGCAAACAGGGCAAACCCGCCTTGCCGAAGAGATTGTTGCGGCATATTGACACTGCGCAACCATCGCCCTTGCAACAAGGACGCAGATACAATTCGCCGCCATGACCTCGCCCCAACCTTTCTCCGCCCTGCCCGACGCCGCCCTGTGCCGCGTGCGCGGCATCCTGACCGACATTGACGGCACGCTGACCACCGATGGCCGCCTGCCCGCGGCCACGTATCTGGCATTGGATCGCCTCACCCGTGCCGGGCTGCATGTGATTCCGGTAACTGGGCGATGCATCGCATGGGCGGAGATTCTGACTCGTCTGTGGCCGGTTGACGCAATCATCGGCGAAAACGGCGCCTTTTACTCGCATCTGCGTAACGGCAAGCTGGTTACCCGTTTTCTGGACGACGCGGAAACGCGCGATGCCAACCTGTTTCGCATCCACGCGCTCGGCCAGGAAATCCTGCGCGAGGTCCCCGGCTGCGCACTGGCATCGGACCAGGCATGGCATGCTGCCGATCTCGCGATCGACCATGCCGAGGACGTCCCGCCGCTGCCGCAACGAGCAGTCGACCGGATCGCCGAGATGATGCGCGAGGCTGGCATGACAGCAACGATCAGTTCGATCCATGTGAATGGATGGTTTGGGCACCACGACAAACTATCGATGAGCCGGCTGTGTGTAGAGGAACTCCTCGGTGACGACATCGACGCCAATCGCGACGAATGGCTGTTCATCGGCGACTCGGCCAACGACGTCGCGATGTTCGGCCACTTCCCGCTGTCGGTCGGCGTTGCCAACGTGAGTGACATCCTCCACCTGCTGCCGCACAAACCGGCCTACGTCACCAATGCATCCGGTGGCGAGGGTTTCGCCGAAATGGCGGAAAGGTTATTGGGACTGAGGCAGTTGGCCTGACGGTCGTCAAGCAAGGCTGAAGTTCTCCTGGAGCGGGTAGCTATCTCAAGATTCTCGCCCGTATAAGCATTGCTGCGCCGCAACGGCGTGGAATGCCAATACTCCAGGAGAACAATCAATGACGAACAAATCTCGCACATCGCCGCGCGCGAGGTACGCTGCTGTGGCGCTGCTCGCGGCCATTGCCCTGAGCGCTTGCGGAGGCGCTGGCGACGGATATCAATCCTCCCAGCCCGTGACCACGTCCGGTGCGCCCTCGACTCCGGAACCCTCTCTGCCCTCGGCTCCGGAACCCTCTCCGCCCAAGCCAACCAACGTCATGACACCGGCCTGCAGTCATTGCGGAGTGGTCGATGCGGACAACTACGCGGGGACCGGGGTGGGCGTCTGGCACGGCATCAATGCCACTGCAGACACTGTGGATATGCCAATTCACATTTCGGGATTGAAGGGCCAGGACGTGACGCTAGTCTTCACCAACCACACCGGCATTGCGCGGACCATGCCGAACATCTCGCTGACGACTTCGCAAATGCCGAGCATCGTCGCTAGCGCGCTGCGGTGGGACAACGGCACACAGGAAACCAAGCGCCGCATTTCCGACTTCAACCGTGAAGGCTGGGTCGCGCTCGCCGGCACGCGTGGCAGCACACCCCACTATTCCACTACAAGCGAGCCGACTCCTGCTGCGGTGGGTGATGTGAGGACCTGGTACCACGCTGACAATTCCGAGCGGTCAGCCATACTTGTGCGTCAGCAGGCAGCCTCCGATGGCACCACAATCAACGTCTGGGTTGAAGAGTCGGAGAACGATGCCACCAAGGTACATTCGGACATCGTTGCCCGCCTCGCAGACGGCTTCGCCTCGAAAGGAAAGATCTACGACATGCTGAAGTCGGTGGGTGGCCCGCTCTGGGGGCCACACGCCTACTTCGACGTGATCTCCGCCACCGGACAGCCGATCGATATCGTCATCCTGAACTTCGACCACAATGAGAAGCCGTTTGGTGGAATCGGCTACTTCTACGGACGAAACGCCATCAAAAAAGCGGCGAGAACCAATCCATACAGCAACGAATCCGTATCCCTGTATCTGGATGCCGAGACGCTCTATCTGGGCGGCGAAGTTGGCATGAGGACAATGCTGCTGACCATGGCGCACGAGGCCGTGCACGCGCAGAACTTCTACCGTCGCGGGATGCTCATGGGTCCGAAGTACAGCTTCGACGAGTGGCTGGAAGAGGCTTCGGCCATGATGATGGAGGACCTCGCAAGCCTCTCGATCGACGCAAACTACAACGCAATCCGCGACGTTCGTTTCCGGGACTACATTGGCTACAAGGCCGGCTCTTACAACTGCGGCCTGACAACGTGGACACCGTTCGCCGCGTCATGCGACAGCTACTCGGTCTCCGGCTCGCTCGGCGGATTCCTGAACCGACAACTCGGACTCGATTTCTACAAGAACTTGCTGACCGACACGAGCAGCAACTCAGTGGCCGTACTCGACTCCGCCATTCGCTCGGTGCAGCCGGAATCGAGCCTCGGAGAGCAACTACGTCGGTTCGGCGCGACTTCGGGCGCGCTGATGAAATCCCCTAGCCCTGCCGGCTTTGGCTTCCCGGAACGACAAGACGGCCCGTTCACGCTTCCGCTGATCGATCCGCAAGCGCTCCTGCCCCTCCGGACACTGACGCAATCGATACCTGCCACTCTCGAGGCATACGCTAACCTGCCGGTGGTCCGTTCCGCAGTGAGCGGTGCATACAGCGAAACCGTGAAGGTTCCTGCCGGCTCCACGCTGTCTGTCGTGATTCAATAGTGAATACGGGGGCTGCGCAGCGGCCCCGCATTTCCGGAGACACCGCATGAGAGCAAGCCTCGGCGCGCTGCTCGCCGCAATCAGCATCGCAGCATGTGCGACAAACTCGCCGGCAGACGCGCGTCAGACATTGGTGGGTGAGATCTACGTCAAGGGGAACGACCCTTTCCCGACCGTCATGCTCGAGACCAGTGACATGACCTTCTGGGAGCTGAGCGGCGTTGCCGTCGCGGACGCTCGTGCGCTGACGGGCAAACGCGTGACGGCGCGGGGGAAAATCGAGCGGCCGCCGGGCCCCGATGTCTGGCTCCCGTCGCTGCGCGTCGACAGCGTGCCCGAGCTGGTTAGTCCCTGAATGGAAACCACCAAGCAAAAAAGAGAGACCCCGCGAACGCGAGGCCTCTCGATCCAGGGCCACAGACTTACGGGTCTGCGATCAGTCGAACCCAAGCTCCTGCAGCTTGCGGGTAATGGTGTTCCGACCGATGCCGAGCCGCGTCGCGGCCTCCACGCGACGTCCGCGCGTGACACCGAGCGCGGCTTCCAACACCGCTTTCTCGAATCGCCGCGTCAGCGCATCCATGACTTCGGGCTGCCCCGATTCGAGCATCGACTTTGCCTCGCCAGCCAGCAGCGTTTCCCAGCTTGCCGAAACGGCGCTCGCCGCAAATGCCGACGCTGACGACGTGGCCGAAGAGACCATGGGCGGTCTCGTGGCGACCATCGTGTCACCCTCGCCCGCGGCATGCGTGCCGTAGTCAGAAACTTCCGCGGCCTCGTACTCTCCCGACGACCTCGACTCGCTCGGTGAACGCATCGGCGACACACTGCTTTCGCCGTACCCCGCCTCGATCATCTCGCGCGGGAAATCCTTTACCTCGATGGTCTGCGCCGGCGCCATGACGGTCAGCCAGTTGCAAAGGTTCTCGAGCTGGCGTACGTTGCCGGGGAACGGCAGCGTGCTGACGTAGGCCAGTGCGTCATCGGACATGCGCTTGGTTTCGACGCCAAGCTCCTTCGCGCTCTTCTGCAGGAAATGGCGGGCCAGCAGCGTGATGTCCTCCGGCCGCTCGCGCAGCGGCGGCAGGCGCAGGCGAATCACATTGAGACGGTGGAACAAATCCTCGCGGAACAGCCCTTCCTTGACACGCGTCTCGAGGTTCTGGTGCGTGGCGGCAATGACGCGCACATTGGCGCGCAACGGATTATGGCCCCCCACCCGATAGAAATTTCCATCCGAAAGCACACGCAGCAGGCGCGTCTGCAAATCAAATGGCATATCGCCGATTTCGTCGAGGAACAGCGTGCCACCTTCGGCCTGTTCGAAGCGACCGCGACGCATGGTCTGCGCGCCGGTGAACGCGCCACGCTCATGGCCGAACAGCTCCGATTCGAGCAGATCCTTGGGAATCGCCGCCGTATTCAGCGCAATGAACGGACCATTCGCGCGCGGGCTGTGCTTGTGCAGCGCACGCGCCACCAGTTCCTTGCCGGTACCGGACTCGCCGGTGATCATCACGGTGACGTTCGATTGCGACAGACGACCGATCGCGCGGAACACGTCCTGCATCGCCGGGGCCTGGCCGAGGATTTCCGGCGCATCGACCAGGCGATCGTCCATTTCCTCCTCGCGCAGGCTTTCCTCGAGCGCCCGGCGAATCAACTCGACTGCCTTGTCGACATCGAATGGCTTGGCCAGATACTCGAACGCGCCCCCCTGGAACGCGGCCACGGCGCTATCCAGGTCCGAATAGGCCGTCATCACGATAACGGGCAGGCCCGGATGCCGCGCCTTGATGGCCTGCAGCAGATCCAGGCCAGAACCGCCGGGCATTCGGATATCCGAAATCAGGACCTGCGGCTCGTCCTCTTCCAGCGCCGCGAGCACGTCGCGCACGTTGGTAAAACTGCGGGAGAGCAGGCTTTCACGGGCAAGGGCCTTTTCCAGGACCCAGCGGATTGATTGATCGTCGTCGACTATCCAGATCGGCTTCATGTGCGTCGCTTGTCTGCTCGGTGTCATGTGGTCTCCCGTATTCCCTGCTGATGGCAGGGCCCTGCGCCGCTCGCACCGTCTCGCCGATCGGGCGGTTAGTGCAATGGCAACAGGATACGGAAGTCGGTACAGCCCGGCTTGCTCTCGCATTCGATCAAGCCCTCGTGTTGCTGCACGAAGGTTTGAGCGAGTGTGAGACCGAGCCCGCTACCGCCATCCCTGCCCGAAACCAACGGATAGAAGATGCGCTCGCGAATGTCCTCGGGGATTCCCGGGCCGTTGTCAATCACATGCAAATCCAATGCCAGCTTGAAAAGCCGCTTGGCGATCGTGACCTGCCGGGCCACCCGGGTCCGCAGGATGATCTGCGCATCGCCGCGCGCAATACGCTCGTGCAGCGCCTGGGCGGCGTTATGGACGATGTTCAGCACGGCCTGGATCAGTTGCTCCATGTCGCCGCGCAATTCGGGCAGGCTGGCATCGTAGTCGCGCACGATTTCCAGCCCGTTGGGAAACTCGGCCAGCACCACCGAGCGCACACGCTCCAGCACCTCGTGGATATTGAGGTCCGAGACGATGTGCGGATGACGGTGCGGCTCCAGCAGGCGGTCCACCAGCGTCTGCAGGCGGTCCGACTCCTTGATGATGACCTGCGTGTACTCCCGGAGTGCACGCTCGGGCAGCTCGAACTCGAGCAACTGGGCCGCGCCGCGAATCCCGCCCAGCGGGTTCTTGATCTCATGAGCCAGATTGCGGATCAGTTCCTTGTTCGCCGAGGTCAGGTCAAGAATGCGCTCCTCGCGGTCACTGCGCACCTTCTGCTCGTTGAGCAGCACCTCGACCACTGCTGTGTTCGCGTAGCCTTCCACGCCACCGATTACCACGTGCGCGTGCATCGGTTCCTGCAATGGCGGCCGCAGGACCAGATCCTGCCTGCGCACGTCCACCTGCCGGGCCATCACCGTCTCGAACATGCTGTCGAGCTCTTCCGACGCCCCGAACAGGTCCGACAGGGACAGTTCCACCATGGCCTTGCGCGACACGGCAAAGCTGGCCTCCGCCGCCGGGTTCGCGTAAATCACCCGCAGGCCCGGCTGGCGCACCAGCAGCACAGGGTTGGCCACTACATCCAGGCCCGGATGCAGGGCCGCGCCGCCCAACGGCAGGATGTCCGCATCACGATCGGCCGGCTCGCCGGCGTCCGGCTTGCGGTCTGTTCCAGCTACCTTGCGGGACACTTCTCGAATCAGGCGGCGCATTCAACTCAATCCTTCAGGCCGGAAAGCTCCCGGCGCAGCGATGCCACGTTGGCTTCGCTGCGGGTGATGTCGTCACGAAGCCGCGCGACACGATCCAGGTACTTCTGATAATTGCGCTCGCCGCCCTGACGCTCCGGCTCGCCGTTGTTGTACTCGGCACGCAGACCGGCCAACCTGGCCTCCTCGGTTTGCAGCTCGGTTTCCAGCACTGTGCGGCGCTCGCTGTCACGGCTCTTTTGCGTAGCGCTATCCACGCGCGGGAAGCTGGTCGGCGACGTGGACGCCGCCGACTTGCCACCCGAAGACGCGCCGCCAGCACGCGAGCCGGGTACGGTGACCACATCCGGCAGGTTCAGCCGCTTGCAGTCCTTGCTGTTGCCAGGATTGCCATTGCGGTACTCGGGCACGCCATCGGCGCCCTTGCACATGTACA
Source organism: Cupriavidus sp. HMR-1 (assembly GCF_000319775.1). Taxonomy (NCBI): domain Bacteria; kingdom Pseudomonadati; phylum Pseudomonadota; class Betaproteobacteria; order Burkholderiales; family Burkholderiaceae; genus Cupriavidus; species Cupriavidus sp. HMR-1. The sequence goes on along the minus strand of NZ_ANKP01000059.1, from coordinate 11,371 downwards.
CGTCGGACGACTGCGCGGCGGCAGGCCGGGCCCATGGCAACGCCATGGCCGCGACCATCACCAAAATGGGGAAGCCCACACGCATCTGGTGCGGCAACGCACCGCTGGCATTGCTGAAGACCCTGCTCGAGATCGCTTCCATGAACATCGACATGTAGGTTAGGAAAAGAGCCCCATTCTAGCGATCAACGTGGCCTCAAAACAAAAAGGGACAGCCGAAGCCGCCCCTTCCTGGTGCAACTGTTGCCCGGCCACAACCCGGCAACTCACTCGGCTTACAGCGAGTAGTACATGTCGAACTCGATCGGGTGAGTCGTCATGCGGAAACGCGTGACTTCTTCCATTTTCAGTTCGATATAGGCGTCGAGCATCGAGTTCGAGAACACACCACCGCGGGTCAGGAACTCACGGTCGTTGTCCAGGTACTCCAGGGCCTGATCCAGGCTCGAGCAGACGGTCGGGATCTTCGCGTCTTCTTCGGGCGGCAGATCGTACAGGTTCTTGTCGGCAGCTTCGCCCGGGTGGATCTTGTTCATCACGCCATCCAGACCGGCCATCATCAGTGCCGAGAAGCCCAGGTACGGGTTCATCAGCGGATCCGGGAAGCGCGTTTCGATGCGGCGACCCTTCGGGTTGGCCACGTACGGAATACGGATCGAAGCCGAACGGTTGCGAGCCGAGTAGGCCAGCTTCACCGGTGCTTCGAAGCCCGGCACCAGACGCTTGTACGAGTTCGTACCCGGGTTGGTGATGGCGTTCAGCGCGCGAGCGTGCTTGATGATGCCGCCGATGTAGTACAGCGCGAATTCCGACAGGCCGGCGTAGCCGTTGCCCGCGAACAGGTTCTGACCGTCCTTCCAGATCGACTGGTGAACGTGCATGCCCGAACCGTTATCGCCCACGATCGGCTTCGGCATGAACGTGGCGGTCTTGCCGTAGGTGTGCGCGACGTTCTGGATCACGTACTTCTGCAGTTGGGTCCAGTCGGCGCGTTGCACCAGCGTGCTGAAGCGCGTGCCAATTTCGTTCTGGCCCTGGCCAGCCACTTCGTGGTGGTGCACTTCAACGGGGATGCCCAGCGATTCCAGAATCAGGCACATTTCCGAACGCATGTCCTGGAACGTGTCGATCGGGGCAACCGGGAAATAGCCGCCCTTCTTGCCCGGACGGTGACCGCTGTTGCCGTGCTCGAATTCCTTGCCCGACGACCACGGTGCTTCTTCCGACTGGATCTTCACCGAGCAGCCTTGCATGTCGATGTTCCAGGTCACGCCGTCGAAGATGAAGAACTCGGGTTCCGGACCGAAGAAGGCGGTGTCGCCCAGACCGGTGCTCTTCAGGTAGGCTTCAGCGCGCTTGGCGATCGAGCGCGGATCGCGGTCGTAGCCCTTGCCGTCCGACGGCTCGATCACGTCGCAGCTCAGCACCAGCGTCGGCTCTTCGTAGAACGGGTCAATGTAGGCGGTACCCGAATCCGGCATGAGCAGCATGTCGGAGGCTTCGATACCCTTCCAGCCTGCGATGGACGAACCATCAAAGGCGTGGCCGCTCTCGAACTTGTCTTCGTCGAAGTGCGACACCGGCACCGAGACGTGCTGTTCTTTGCCCTTGGTATCCGTGAAACGGAAATCGACGAACTTCACGTCGTTTTCGTTCACGAGCTTCATCACATCTGCAACGCTCTGCGCCATGCCTATCTCCTGGAAATTCGGGCTGAAACTGGGAAAGTGGGTAAGCCAAAGTTGGTGCGGTCATCTGTCTGGACCGCCCCAAAAGGGACGTCGAATGTTAGCAGAAAGCGTGCCAGCCGAAGCCACCTTTCCGCCTGCCAGACTCCCGACTTCCCGAAAAACGTGCACTGGCTTGGATTGGCGCGCACCGGAGCGAAAACATCGGATTGCATGCAATCCAGCCGGCCAACTTGATGCCACGGCGAAGTGCACTGCCCGCGCACGCCGCTCACCCCAATCAAACACCATAACGGTGCGCAATCCAAGGTTTTGCACCGTTTATGTGCTCACCTCGAAATTCGGCACCATATGGGTGCAATCGCATAGCACCACCACCGCGCCTTGCTTGGACATTTTTCGGGTCTGCCACAATGGCCGCGCTAGAATAACGCCGATTCAGCCGGCTTCCCAGTGCCGCGTTGGCCTTGTTGCCCCTGCTCAGGCCAGCCCCCGCTTTCCCTCCATTCTTATTGACTCCGTCACAAAAGATGACTACCCGAGACGAACTCCTCCAGGCCGCCCAGACGCGCAAGCAGCAAGGCGAACTCTCCTATTTCGGCGCCCTCACGCCGCAAGAGGCCTATGCGCTGCTGCAGGCCGAGCCGAAGGCCGTACTGGTCGACGTGCGCACGCAGGCGGAACTGGATTGGGTGGGCGGCGTGGATCTGCCCGACGAGCAGTTCGCCCATATCGAATGGATGTCGTATCCCGGCGGCGCCCAGAACGCCAACTTCGTGGCTGAACTGAAGGCCCGGGTACCGGTCGACGCGCCGGTGCTGTTCCTGTGCCGCAGCGCCGCCCGCTCGAAACACGCGGCGCGCGTGGCGACGGAAAACGGTTACCTGCTGGCGATGGATGTGCTCGAAGGCTTCGAAGGCAACCGCGACGACCACCATCACCGCAAGACGGTGGAGGGCTGGTGCGTGCGCGGCCTGCCATGGCATGGCGCCTGAGCAGCGCCACGAATCATTGATACGCCGCTTACTGCTCGACGATCTCGAAGCCCATCGTCCGGACCCCGTCGAGCAGCATCGCGTAAGCCGGCCCGACCATGTCGGCCGGGCCCTTCACACCGAGGTCGATATGGCGCCGCACGAATTTGTCACCGCGCGCGGCATCCCCGACTGATGGCAGGCTGAACACGCGAATACCGGCGAACGACGCCTCCACCTGCTCCATCAACGGCGTCAGCGTCGATTCGGGTGCCTCGAACACATAGAAGGCGCGCGACACCTCGGTATCCTGATGGAACAGGTGCGCGTACCGGTTGTCCAGCACCCACTCCATCATCGGCCACGCCATGACCGGGAAGCCCGGCATGAAATGGTGATCGGCCACCGAGAAACCCGGAATGCGGTTGTAGCTGTTCGGAATGATCCGAGCACCGACCGGAAACTCCCCCATCTTGAAACGATGCTGGTTCTCTGGCTGGTTCAGATCCGCCTTGACCGGATCGCCATTGGCCGTTTCCGCAATACGCAATGCGATCAGTTCGCGCGCCTCGGGGTGCAATGCCAGATCCACGCCCAGCGCCGCGGCCACGCATTGGCGCGTGTGGTCGTCAGGCGTGGCACCGATGCCACCCGTGCAGAAGACGATATCCGGGCCCGCCAGCGTGCGGCGTAGCGTGGCCGTAATGCGCTCGCGGTCGTCCCCGATGTACTCGGCCCAGTCCAGCGCCAGCCCGCGCGCGCCAAGCAGCTCGATGGCACGGCGCATGTGCTTGTCCTCGCGCCGACCGGAGAGAATCTCGTCGCCGATGACAATCAAACCAAAACCCATGATGCGCTCGCTCAGAATTGTTTTCAGGAAGGCTCGATGCGGCGCACGTCAGAGGGCGCCAGCTCGATCACGTCGGTAGCCGGGGGCGGTGGCGGCGCGGCGGCCGCGCGCTCCGCACGCAGATCCCCCAGCGCGCGCAGGCAGAAGTGGCCGAACCACAGTGCCGAGAAAATGAAGATCAGCACGTAGAGCCACAGCGTGCCGGCCAGCACCAGCGGGAACAGGAAGATGATGACAGCGGACCAGACCCACAGCAACGTCGGCGCGGACCCGAGCAAGCCAACCGCCACACCGATCATCAGCAGCGGCACCCGATGGCGCTTCATGAGCGTCTTGCGTTCTTCGGCCGTGGCATGTTCCGCCAGTGCGTCGTAGGTCATCACCCGGTACGTCAGCCAGCCCCACAATACCGGCGGAATCAGCGCGAAGAACGGCGGAATCAGCCATAACGGCAGCGTGATGAGGATCAGCAACAGGAAGATCAGCGTGCTGCCGAGCGTCTGGAAGACGCTGCCAACGATGCTGCCCCCATGAGACTTGGCCAGATCCGGATAGCTGCGTTCGAGCTGCCTGACCACCACCGGCACCGAGAACAAGCTGATGAAGATCAGCATCGACGCAATGACCAGCGGGATCGCCAGGGTCAGCACGAAGAGCGGCGCCACCACGCTGCGCAGCGACTGCAGACCGAGCCAGTCGAGCATCGAGTAGATCCAGCTCGTGAACACCGAGCCTTCGAGGATGGCGCGGGCCGTCCCCATGATTGGTTCCCAGCCCCACCAGATCAGGCCGCCCCAGAGGACGGTAGCGAGAACGAATGGCACGATGGTCAGCATCAGCATCCGTGGATGCATCTGACTGACCAGTGCGCGGCCAAACGAGCGGAAGATATCGTTCATGCGGCAAAGAGGTGAAAGAAGCCCTCGGAGCCTAGCACAGCCCGGCGATCGTGTTTCCGGAAACCCTCGGAAATGCGCGCGAAGTGGCGCTGGAGCCGAGCAGAAAGAAACCTACCCCAGGCGAAGCAACCGCTTGATGCCAAGCCATTGCTGCGACAGGAAGCCATCGCCGTAGCTACGCGCACGCCCGGCAGGTGGCGGCATCTGGTCGCGGATGCCGGTCGGATGATAGGCGTCGGTGAAGTCCGCAGTGCCAAAGAGCATGTCCCACCAAGGGAAGATCACGCCATAGTTGCACCCGCCGAGCCGTGCGGGCTTGTCCGCCGTGGCGCGTTTTTCATGGCCGAGCCCCACCGCGTGGTGCGTGCGATGGAAGCGCGGCGAAATCAGCAGGCGCTCGCCCAACCAGCCGAAGTGCAGGCGCAGATTGGCGTGCTGCAGGCTCTGCAGCAGTTGCGACAGCGCCACAAGCAGGACGTACTGCGACGGCTCGACCCCCACCGCCAGCGCAACGGCCGCGAAAACGAAATCGCGCAGGATATCGTCGAGCAGATGATTGCGGTTGTCGCTCCAGAGCGTCATTTGGCGCTGGCTGTGGTGCACCGCGTGCAGGCTCCACCACCAGCGGTACGTATGCGACAGCCGGTGATACCAGTAGTCGAGCAGGTCGAACAGCGCCAGATAGAGGAAAAAGCTGATCAGCGGGATCGACGTCACGCCGGGCCACCAGTCCTCGACGTTGACACGCTGCCATCCCAGCAGTCGCAGATGGCCTTCGATGCCATCCATCAACGGTGCCAGCAGGAAAAACATCACCAGCCGGAACAGCCCCAGGCGATGGATGAGCGTATAGAGGATATCGGTGCGGATGGCCGCGCGGTCGGTCACGGCCTCAACGGGCCGCAGTCTCTCGAGCGGACCGAGGATCAGCACCATCACGGCGATCTGGACCAACCCGACCAGCAGCCATTCCGTGCCGGTGAACGCGTCTTCGGCATAGCCACCGAAGCCGAGGTTATAAACCACGGGCAACATCACGTTCTGAAAGACCGTGGCTTCGATCTGGCCCACCCACAGGTTAAGCCAGTTGGCGAGCGCGTCCCACATTACCGTTTCGCTCCCGATACAGACGATGTTTGAGGTTGTTCCCCCGCCTGCTCCACTCGCACCGGACCACGCTGGGCAATCCAGTGCTTGTACTGCGGATGCTCGCGCAGCGTGGCGAAGCAAAAGCCCTTCTGCTCGAGCCCGCTGATCAGCGGCTCCAGCACGCCCGGCGCCCAGGGGTCCTTGCGCGACCAGATACCCAGGTGGGCCATCGTGATGTCGCCATCGCGCAGATCGCGCAGCGCGCGTTCGAGCAACACCTGGTTAGGGTAGCGCTCGGAAGACAGTTCGTCGCCGAGAAAACCGGCCGGCGCCCAGCCCACGTGCTTGAAGCCGCATTGCTCGGCCCATGCCAGCGTCTTCGGTGACGTATGGCCACCCGGAGCGCGCCACAGCGGCACCATCGGCTGACCGGTCATCGACTGGAAGGCCTGCGCGCTCCGGCGCAGTTCCGTGCAGAACGATTCCTCGGTCATCGCCACGTCCTTGCCTCCCTGCGCCCCGAACTGCGGCCGCATGACGACCTTGCCGCCCTCGCCACCCTTCGCGCTGCGAAGGTAGACATGGTCGAACGTGTGGGTGCCAAAGGCATGACCGTCGGCAGCCAGCGATTTCCAGTAAGCCGCCCAGGTTGGATCCAGCGAATTGTCGTGGTTGACCGTGGGCTCGTTGGCCAGGAAGAACGTCGCGCGGATATGGTGCTTGCGCAACGTGCGAGCGATCAGTTCCGCCTGGCTCATGCTGCCAGTGTCAAACGTCAGATAGAGCGTGCCGGCTCGGCAGGCTCCGGGGCTGGCGTCGGCCGCCAGAGCAAGCGAGGCGCTCGCCAGCAACCCCGCCGCAGCTACCCCGATCCGGATCATCCAGTTGCGCATGGCGCTGACCTTCTTAATAGAGCGGCGCGCGCGTGCGGAAGTAGATGCCATGCGGCGATTTGCCGACACGGATCGTCTTGATCATCTTGCGGCTGGCCACATCGATCAGGCCAACCGAGCGCGCCCAGCGGAACGTCACCCAGAGCGTCTTGCCATCGGCAGTCAGTTCCATGTCGTCCGGGCCCGGCAGCAGACCCGTTATCTCGCCGACCTTCGACAGCGTCTGCTGGTCGATGATGCTTATCGAGCCAGACACCCGGTTGCTCAGGAACAGGTGCCGCTTGTCGCCCACGGCGCGGAAGTTGTGCGCGCCCTTGCCGGTCTGGATCTGCTTGACCACTGTCCGGGTACGCCAGTCGATCACGGCGACGTAGTCAGCCCCCGTCATGCCCACCAGCAAGTACTTCTGGTCTGGCGTGACCCAGATACCGGCCGGCGCGGAGCCAGCCTCCATGGTCCAGAGCACGGTCAGCGTGGTCAGATCGATCGCGGCGATCTGGTTCGAATCCTGCAGCGTGATGAATGCAATCTTGCTGTCGGCCGTGAACGCGATATGGCTCGGCGTCTTGGCCAGCGGGAACTGCTTGGCGATCTTGAGCTGGCGGCCATCCCAACGATAGACGTCGACCCGGTCCAGCCGGTTGCCGGTGGCGATGAACCACTTCTGGTCGGGCGAGAAGCCGATCTGGTATGGGTCGTCGATGTTCGGCACGCGCTGCTGCACCTTGCCGGTCACCGGGTCGAGGAAGACGAGATCGTTGCCAACCGCATTGGCGACGATCAGCGATTTGTCGTCGGGGGTGGCGATCAGGTGATGGGGTTCCTTCCCGATCGGGAACGTCTCCAACACCTTCTGCGTGTCCTTGTCGATCAAAGTAACGCTTGCGTCACCTGAATTCAGGATTACTACAACTTCCGCGCGGGCGGGTGCGGACACCAATGCCAATGCCAGGGTGCCGACCGAAACAGCGCCAGCCACAACACGACGCAATGCGAGCATAAGACCGTTAAATCATGACGAATCGCGCATTCTAACGTTTCAATCGACCAGTACGATGACGTGAATCATCAAACTTGAGGGCCTATCACAATTAGATACAAATAATCTGGACAGCCCCCTCCTGGACACCGGCCTATCGCTGCATGGACTCCCAGACTTTCTGAAGCCGCTTGACCGACATTGGCTGTGGCGTGCGCAGTTCCTGCGCGAACAAGGCCACCCGCAATTCCTCAAGCATCCAGCGGAATTCGTCGAGGCGGGCATCAGCAGCGCCCCGGCCCTGCGACCGTAGTTGCTTCTCCGCACGCTGCCACTGTTGCACCAGCGGGGTCATTTCCTGGATGCGCTGGCTGTCACGGGCCGGATCGCCCTTGAGCTTGTCCACCCGCATCACCATGCCCTTCAGGTAGCGCGGAAAGTGCGTCAGCTGGACATATGGCGTATCGATCACGAAAGACTTCGTCATCAAGCGTGCCAGTTGGCCTTCCAGATCCTGATAGGCCGAGCCGAACGGCTTGGCCTGGAGCAGCTTGCGCGGCAGCCCCGCAAACTCGGCGAGGATCGTGCCCACCAGCCGCGCGATTTCCTGGGCCAGCAGCGACAGCCGCGCCCGCCCTTCTTCCTTGCGGGTATTGAACTCGGCTTCGTTGCGCGGCAGGGGCGCCTGCAGGCAGGCGCGTTCCAGCGCCATCATGACGATCTGGTTACGCAACTCCTCCTGCGTGCCCAGCGTCATGTACTGCATCGCCATCTGCTGCAGGTTCGGAATGTTCTTCTCGATGAACTTGACCTGCTCGCGCAGTTGCAGTGCGAACAACCGGCGCAGCCCGGCATGGTGGATGCGCGCGGCCTCCTGCGGATCGTCGAAGACTTCCACATCGCAGTGATCGCCGTGGTCAACCAGCGCCGGATAGCCAAACAGCGTCTGGTTGCCCTTGCGGATCTCAAGCAGTTCGGGCAACTCGCCGAACGACCACGAGGTCAGGTTCTCGAATTGACCGGCTTCCGCCGCAGGCACATCGCGCGCGGCAATGTTCTGGAACGACTGCTGCGCCTGACCGCCGAACTCCGCACGCAACTGGGCCAGGTTGCGGCCCATGTCCAGCTGGCGGCCGTGCTCGTCGATCACCTTGAAATTCATCGCGTGGTGGGCAGGCAGCGTCTCGAGCTTGAAGTCCGCACGCTTGATCATCGTGCCGGTCTGCTCGCGGACGTCGGCGATCAGCACATCGAGCAGATCTCCCTCCCCGAACGGCTGGCGGTCGACAAACCCAGCCGCGTAGTCGGGCAGCGGCACGCAGTGGCGGCGCAGCTTCTGTGGCAGCGATTTCAGCAGCAGATGCACCTTCTCCTTGATCATGCCCGGCACGAGCCACTCGGTGCGCTCGGGTCGTACCTGGTTGAGCGCGTACAGCGGCACCGTCAGCGTCACGCCATCGCGATGGCTGCCAGGTTCGAAGTGGTACGTCAGCGCCATGTCGATCCCGGCGATCGGCAGGATCTTCGGGAACAGGTCCGTCGTGATACCTGCCGCTTCGTGCCGCATCAACTCGTCGCGATTCAGGTACAGGAGTTTGCGATCCTTCGCGGACTCCGCCTGATACCACTTCTCGAACGCCACCTGATTGTGGATGTCGGCGGGAATCGCGCGATCGTAAAACGCGAAAATGAGCGCGTCGTCCACCAGCACGTCCTGACGGCGCGACTTGTGCTCCAGGTTCTCGATCTCGCGCACCAGACGCTGGTTATGGGCGAAGAACGGCAGCCGTGTGTCGAACTCGCCTTCCACCAGTGCGTGGCGGATGAACAGCTCGCGTGCCTCGGCCGGGTTCATCGGCCCAAAGTGCACCCGACGATGCTGGTACACGGGCAAGCCGTACAGCGTGCCGCGCTCGAGCGCCAGCACTTGCCCGGCCTTCTTCTCCCAGTGCGGCTCGCTCCAGCTCACCTTGAGCAGATGGCTGCCTACCTGCTCGACCCATTCCGGCTCGACGCGGGCCAGCGTGCGCGCGTACAGGCGACTGGTTTCCACCAATTCGGCCGCGATGATCCAGCGCCCCACCTTGCGCGCGATGAGCGAGCCCGGCCAGAGGTGGAACTTGATGCCGCGCGCGCCCAGGTACTCGCGCCCCTTGCCATCGGATTCGTCCAGCTTCAGGCCAACGTTGCCGAGCAGGCCGGTCAGCAGCGCCTTGTGCACTTGCTCGAAGGTCGGCTCGCTCTCGTTCAGGCGCCAGCCCTGTTCCGTCACCGTGGTCAGCAACTGCGAATGCACATCGCGCCATTCGCGCAGGCGAACATGCGACAGGAAGTTGGCGCGGCACTGCTCCTGCAACTGCCGGTTGGTCTTCTTGTGCGCGACCGCTTCTTCGAACCACTTCCACAGCTTGACCCAGCCCAGGAACTCGGACTTCTCGTCCATGAACTTGCGATGTGCCTGGTCGGCGGCCTCCTGGGCCTCCTGCGGGCGGTCTCGCGGGTCCTGCACGGACAACGCGCTGGCGATGATCAGCACCTCGCGCAGACATTGCTGGTCGCGCGCGGCCAGGATCATCCGCGCCACGCGCGGGTCGAGCGGCAGCTTGGACAACTGGCGGCCAACGCCGGTGAGCTGGTTGGCCTCGTCGAACGCGCCCAGTTCCTGCAGCAACTGGTAGCCGTCGGCGATGGCACGGCCCAGCGGCGGCTCGATAAACGGGAACGCCTCGATATCGGTCAGGCGCAGCGCCTTCATGCGCAGGATGACCGCTGCCAGCGACGAGCGCAGGATTTCCGGATCGGTGAAGCGCACGCGGCCCAGGAAATCACTTTCCTCGTACAGGCGGATGCAGACACCGTTCGCCACCCGGCCACATCGGCCGGCACGCTGGTTGGCTGCCGCCTGCGAGATCGATTCGATCTGGAGTTGCTCGACCTTGTTGCGGTACGAATAGCGCTTGACGCGCGCCAGCCCCGTATCCACCACGTAGCGGATGCCAGGCACCGTCAGCGACGTCTCCGCCACGTTGGTGGCGAGCACGATGCGCCGCGCGTTCGACGGTTTGAACACCCGTTCCTGCTCCTGCACGGACAGCCGCGCAAACAGCGGCAGGATTTCCGTATGCGGCGGATGATGCTTGCGCAGCGCCTCGGCGGCCTCGCGGATCTCCCGCTCGCCCGGCAGGAACACCAGCACGTCGCCGGGCCCGACCCGGCAGAGTTCGTCCACGGCGTCAACGATGCCGTCGTACAGATCGCGCTCCCGGGCCTTCTCGGTACGCGGGGCGCCGTCGGCCGGCGCATCCGCCTGAATCGGCCGGTAGCGCACCTCCACCGGATAGAGCCGGCCACTGACTTCGATCACGGGCGCCGGCTTGCCGTTGCGCGCGAAATGCTCGGCAAAGCGCTTGGCGTCGATGGTTGCCGACGTGATGATCACCTTCAGATCCGGCCGCTTCGGCAGGATCTGGCGCAGGTAGCCGATCAGGAAGTCGATGTTGAGGCTGCGCTCGTGCGCCTCGTCGATGATGATCGTGTCGTAGGCGCGCAGCAGCGGGTCATTCTGCGTCTCGGCCAGCAGGATGCCGTCGGTCATCAGCTTGACCGACGCCCCGGCCGACATCGTGTCGTTGAACCGGACCTGATACCCGACCGTCTCGCCCAGCGGCGTGCCCAGCTCCTGTGCGATCCGCTTGGCCGTGGAGGTGGCCGCGATTCGGCGGGGCTGGGTGTGGCCGATCAGCCCGCCGCCGGGCTTGCCCTCGCGTGCCGGGCCCCGCCCGATCGACAACGCAATCTTCGGAAGCTGGGTGGTCTTGCCCGAGCCGGTTTCGCCGGAAACGATGATGACCTGGTTGGCCTGCAGCGCCCGGGCAATCTCTTCGCGCCGTGCCGAGACGGGCAAGGCCTCCGGAAACGTGATTTCCGGTATCGGATTGGCAAGCCGTGCCGGCTGCGGCGCACGAGGTTGGCGAGGCCCGCCGGGCGGGCGAGGCGCGC
>NZ_ANKP01000058.1:0-40206 GCF_000319775.1 Cupriavidus sp. HMR-1 | reverse complement strand
GCGCTCGGGGCGCTCGGGGCGCTCGGGGCGCGAATCGCGCTAGTGCCGCGTCAGCTTGACGGCGCCTCGTCGGAAAAGCATCCAGTTCCGATCGGGCGCAGCGCCCCGCCATCGCGCACGATAAAGAGGGCGTCGAGGCCGCGCTGCCGCGCGTAGTCCGGCCCGGCCTGCGCGCCGAGCACCATCAGCGCCGTCGCATAGGCATCGGCATCCGCGCAGGTCTTCGCCACCACCGTGACCGATGCCATCCCACCCGCCAGCGGCGCACCGGTACGTGGGTCCATCGTGTGCGAAATGCGCGCGCCGTCGGCATCGGCCCAGCGCCGGTAATCGCCGGACGTGGCAATGGCGGCATCTGCCAGTTCGATCACGCCCATCGCCGCGCGGCGCTCATAGTCCGGGGCCTCGAGGGCGATCGCCCACGGCGTGCCTTCTGGCTTGTTCCCACGCGCGCGCATCTCGCCGTCGATGCCGACCAGCCAGGATTCGATGCCGTGCTCGCTCAGCACACGCCCGAGTTCATCGACGCCAAACCCCTTGGCGATGCCACACAGATCGAGCGCGACCGGGCCGAGCTTGCGCACGCGGCACAGCCGCACATCCACCTCGAGCAGTTCTCCTGCTGGCTGGCGGGGACTTGCGCCGGCCGCCTCACCGAGATCCGGGTGCGAAGCGTGTGGCATCCCGGACGGTCCGAACCCCCAACGGTCGACCAGATCGCCGACGCCGATGTTGAACGCGTTGTGCGTATCACTGCCGATCTTCAGCGCCCGCGCAAGCAGGGTCGCGAGGTTCCTGGAGACCGGCACCCAACCGCCCCGCGCAGCACGGTTCAGTCGGGACAGATCCGAGTCTGCCTTCCAGTTCGACATCTGCGCATCCACGGCGCCAACCGCCACGGCGAGTCGTTCCGCCAGCACCGCTTCATCCATGCCCGGCGGCGCGTAGTATGCCGCCGTGTAGCGGGTGCCCATGGTCGCGCCGCTGACGCGACAGAGCTCGAGCGCCGTGTCTGACCGATTAGTAGACGTCCTCGACATAGCGTCCCTCCGCTTTGAGTTGCGCGACGGACAAGCCGGTGTCCGTCAGGATTCGCTCCCACGCCTGTGCCACACCCTCGGCCATCTTGCGACCGCCGCACACCATGATCTGCGCACCGTGGGCCATCAGCCCGCGCAGGCTCTGCGCATCGGCGACCAGTCTTTCCTGCACATAGGTCCGGTTGCCCGAACGTGAGAACGCGGTCGTGAGCGCGTGCAGCCGCAGGTCGGCCACCAGGCCCTTCAGCTCGTCGCGATACAGGTAGCTGTCCTCGGCATTGCGCGCCCCGAAGTACAGGTGCATGGGCCGGCGTGCCGCGTTGTGCCGGATAAAGCCAATCAACGGGCCGATCCCGGTGCCGGCCCCGATCATGATCACGGGTGTATTCCCTGGTTCGGGCCGGAAGCGCGTGTGCGGCCGGATAAATGCGTCGATGGTGTCGCCGGGGCGCAGGTCCGTGAGGTACGTCGAACACACGCCTTCAGGCAGCCGCCGCACACAGATCTCCACCACACCATCCGCCGCGCCACTCGCAAGCGAGTAGTACCGGGGCGACGTAGCGCCGGGCGGCACGATGCCGAGCAGATCCCCGGTCTCGAACGTGGGCAGCCCTGGCCGGAACAGCGTGGCACGCTGCTCCGGGACGAAGCGCAGGACCGAGGTCATCGCCTCAGCGCCGACGCCGTAGTCCTCACGCGAGAGAAGCTTGAGCGGCACGCTGGGTGGCAGCATCGGCGTGTAGCGAATATCAAGCGACACCCCGAGCGTCGTGGCCAGGCAGTCGCACCATTGCCGGAATTCCGGCTCCGACTGCCGGTCCACCGTGCCCGGATCGGCAAGGGCCCGCAGTCCCTTGCCCAGCAGCGCATCGTGCACCGCGCTCGCATAGCCGCAGAACGCCGGGAACTGGCGATCACCGAATCCCAGCACCGCAAAGTCGGTATCGGCTGGGACCGTCAGGCGATTGAGCTTCGACAGGAAATGACTTGCGCTCGCGGGTGCATCGCCATCGCCATACGTGGCGGTCAGGACCAGCAGCCGCTTTTTCCCACGATAGCTGTCCGCCAGCTCATTCATCGGCGCGGTATGCACGCGCAGGCCTGCCTCGGTCAACGCGGCATGCAGCGCGGAAGCAAAGCCCCATGTGGTGTTGCCCTCGGAGCCCACCAGCAGCACCGTATCCGCGTCGCGTGCCGGCACATTGCCGGCCAAGGTCGGCACGGTTCCCCGGCGACGCAGCCAGAGCAGCAGGCCCGTCACTGCCAGCACCGGCACCGACAGCGACGACGCACCAAGCATCAACCCGAGCCACCACATCCCCTGGCCCGTATGCAACATGCGGACAGCCGCCTGCGCGCGCTGCCAGCCGTCGGTGGGCTGGAAGGCGAGCATCTTCCCCGTCACCGGATCGATATACCCGGCGCCGTCGGTCGTATCCAGTTCGATGACGTCGCCCTGGGCATCGGCATGGGCGAATGTCAGTTGGTGCAGGTCTGCGCTGTCGATACCCAGCGCGGGCATCCGCTCCAGCGGCATTGCCGGGGCCGCCGCCGCATGCACACTGAGCACAGGGTCCTGGCCGCCGCCTTCCGGTATCAGCCCGAATGTCGTCATCGACATGACAAGCCCGGTCACCGCCGACAGCGTCAGCCCTAGCAGCGCCACGCGCGCGGTCTCGTTGTGCACGCGCTGGAGTCCGTTGCCGCGGATCGGGCCGAGCAGGTGCTTCCACCCGCCCATGCGCCGCGCGAGCAACGCCAGCCCGGAAATCGTGACGAGGAGCATGAATGCGGCCGTCACGCCGGCCGCGATCCGGCCTGCGTCGCCGAGAAACAGCTTGCGATGCAGGTTCTTCATCCATCGCCAAACCAGCGAGGTGACATAGTCTCCCGTCGCCTTGCCGCTGGCAGGGTCGATGATCGAGGCGCGCTGCTGACCGTCGACCTCGTGATACGCGATGAACGTCCCTGACGGCCGCCGCGCAAGCGCTTCGACGCCCGGGATTTCCGTCTGTACGCGGCTCGCGAGCGTGGCCACGCTAACCGAAGCCTGGCCCGCGCGAACGGCATCCACACGTTCAAACGCCGGATTCACCGACAACACCGCGCCCGATAGTGCGAGGATCGTCATCAGCAACGCGGCGACGAGTCCTGGAACCAGATGGAGCTTGCGTAGCATCGGTGGACCTCCTTTTTTCTTTATCGCGTGTTGTTGTGGCTGCCCTGCTTACAAGGCATAGCGGAACGACTTCACGTAGCCATTGCCGTTCACCGGCTTGTTCGCGCCGGATGTGGTCAGCGGCACGACGACCTCAGACGGGTACGCCTTCATATCCTCCACAGCGGTATCGATATGCACCTGATATCCGGCATCGATCAGCGTGTCCGCCAGATCCAGCGTCACGCGCAACGTCTTCCCGGCGCCAACACTGGCGCCGGAGATGCCATCCACTTTCGCGGCGCCCCCTGCGGCGCGATACCAGTCGCGCAGGTTCTTGTGATACTTGGCCTTGGGCCCGGCCACCCACAACGTGCGCTGATAGCGTCCGGCGTTATCGGTCAAATAGAGAGCGACGTAGGCACCGTCTCCGCCATAGTTGGACATCTGCGTCTCGAACGAGACCTGACGCGCGGAAGCGAGTGACGGCACGGCGAGCGCGCCCACAAGCATGGCGACAGGAAGTGCGGCTTTCATCTGAATGCTCCTGATTTGTGCAAAGCGGGGTCGTCGTTCCTGGCCAGTCGGCACACACGCTGCGTGAGCGGTGCCGCTGGCGAGGAGTACGCGGTGTGGATCCGCAGTTGGCTTCAGCGGATCTCGACCTGGGGCTTGGTAGCCGGCGTCGACGAACTGTCGGTGGCCGCATTCGCGGGCGCTGTATTCACCACTGCATTCGCCGGTGTCCTGCCCGCGCCGCGATCGCCGTGATCCCCTTCCCGCTTCATGCGCACGACGTCGAGCGTGACGGGATCAATCTTGGCCTTGAAGCGCTGACCGTCCTTATCGCGGCCCTTGATTTCATAGCAACCGTCGTCGATCTTGAGCTTGTCGACCTGCCAGCCTTTCTGTTGCGCCATGGCCCGGACCGCATCGCGCGGCTTCCAGTCGTTGATCGGCGCCTCGCAGTCATCGCGGTCGTGCGCCTGCACCGTGTGAATACCCACCGTGGCACCACCGAGCGCAAGCATCGCGAGCACGACGGTCTTTCCCATACCAATCCGAAGGCGTTTCATTGCGGCATCTCCTTGTTACGTGTGGCTTCCTTGGACGCCACAATGCGCCGCGAACCTGAAGCGAACCTTGCGATGGCAGAGAATTTTCTTCATGTTCGCGACAGGTTCGCGTGGCAATATCATGTGATACATGCTTCAGGGAAGCCGTAATGAGAGTTCTTCTCATCGAGGATGAACCGTGGCTTGGGCAGGCCGTCCGCGACCAGATCGAAAAGGACGGGCATCCGACCGACTTCGTGGCCAATCTCGCCGATGCGCGCCGACATCTTTCGGCCGCAACCTACGACCTGATCCTGCTAGACCTGCTGCTGCCCGATGGCCGCGGCCTTGATTTCCTGCGTGAACTGCGCGCGAGCGGATCGAACGTGCCCGTCATCATCCTGACCGCGCTCGATCAAGTGTCGAATCGCATTGCCGGTCTGAATGCCGGCGCGGATGACTACCTGGTCAAGCCCTTCGATCTGTCCGAACTGTCCGCGCGCGTCAGCGCGGTGGCGCGTCGGTACGCGGGTAATCCGAATCCATTGGTGAATCTTGGCGACCTGCGCATCGACACGGCCGGGCATAGCGTGATGCGCGGCGAAACCCGCGTCGACCTGACGGCCAGCGAATGGGCGCTGCTTGAAGCACTGATCCAGCATCCGGGCATGATCGTGTCGCGGGCAAGGCTCGAGGAACGGCTTTACTCCTTCAACGAGGAAGTCGGCAGCAACACCATCGAGGTCCATATGAGCCGGCTGCGCAAGAAACTTGGCGCGGATGTCATCGAGACCTTGCGCGGGCTCGGCTATCGACTCAGGCGGGACTGACGATGCTGCGCAGCCTGCAGGGCAGACTCTCGGCGGCGCTGGTGGCGGGGCTGGTCGTGCTGGCGTGCGCGGCGGCGGCAGCATCGATCCACGTGCTGCGCCAGGAAGTCGATCGTATGTCGGACAGCGCGTTGCAGGAAGCCGCGCAGCGCCTGCTGCCACTGGCGCTCACCGACATCATGCGTCGCGAGGCCGATGACGATGAGGACGACAGCAGCCGCGTCACCGCCGTGCGGCCCCACGACGAATTGCTGACCTACGTGGTCCGCGACGACAAGGGCAGTCTGCTGCTGCAGTCGCATGACGCCGATCTCAGTGTCTTTCCGGCCGGCCTGAAGCCGGGATTCTCGTCCACCCTTTCACATCGGATCTACACCGAACCCGGATTGCAGGGAACGGTTGCCCTGACGATCGCCGAACCACTTGCCGCCCGGCGGCAGGCAAAAGTCGCGGCCGCACTCTCGGTCGTCAGGGTTCTGATCCTGTTTCTTCCCGTCGGCCTGATCGGCATCTGGCTGATCGTCCGGACGGGACTTCAGCCCATCCGCCGGTTCTGCGGCAGCATCGCCGCGCGCGGCCAGAGCGATCTGACATCGCTTGAAAAGAGCGGACTGCCCACGGAGATCGCGCCGGTGGCTGATGCGGTCAACGGCCTGATGGCGCGCCTCGATCGCGCGCTGGCTGCCGAGCGCAGCTTCACCGCAAATAGCGCGCACGAACTGCGCACGCCGATTGCGGCGGCGCTCGCGCAGACGCAGCGTCTCAAGGCCGACATGCCGACCGACGACATGCGGGAGCGCGTGCAGAACGTCGAACAGTCATTGCGCACGCTGGCGCGGCTCAGCGAAAGCCTGATGCAGCTCGCGAAGGCCGAGAACGGGCGTGTGCTCGGTGACGCGCCGCAGGATTTGCGTCCGGTGATTGAACTCGTGATCGAGGACTTCCGGCGCATCGCGCATACGCCAAACCCGATCACGCTCGACCTGCCCGATCAGCCGGTCGAATCCTGGATCGATCCCGACGCCTTCGCGATCGTGGTGCGCAATCTGGTCGACAACGCGCAGAAGCACGGCGCACGTGGAGAACCCGTGCGGGTGTCGCTGTCGGAGGCGGGGGCATTCACCGTGGCAAATCGCGGGCCTGTGTTGGCCGAGAACGACCTGGCACGCCTGATGAAGCCATTCGAGCGTGGCGCGACAACAGCCAGGGGCAGCGGTCTCGGGCTGGCCATCGTCGAGGCAATTGCTCGCGGGGCTGGCGCCACGCTTACCGCGCGTTCACCGGCACCGGGGTGGCCGGATGGTTTATGGATCACGATCGACGGCTTGCCGCTTGCCTCGATGACGCCTCGGTGATCCCTCCAACCACGGGAATCCGTGGCGTCTGGCAGCAAATCCGCAGCCGGCGAATCTCATTCCGTTTAACCACTATCAACTGCTCGCCAGCTTCTGCATGATAGCGTCATATAGCTCACTATATTGCGATTGACAAAGCGCGTCCGTTGCGTGGCGGGATTCACTCCCCCGACCGGCCGCAACGACCATTTTCGCTATCCGTTCTGAACGCCATAGGAAACGACAAATGTCACAGGATTCCCATAGCGAATCCAAGCCAGGACACGCTGGCGATAGCGCGGCACACGTCTTGCCGATTGCTGCAATCGTCCATGCGGACCACGCCGGCACGGACCGCCTGCTCGCCAAATTCGTCGACGGCCTGCGCCATGCCGGACTGCGGATTCACGGGCTCGTGCAGGAACGCGCGGCGAATGCCGACAAGACATCCACGATGCTTGTGGACCAGCACAGTGGCCAACGCTACCCCCTGTTCCAGAACCTCGGCTCGGGCTCGACATCGTGTTGCGTCGATGCAGGCAGCATTGCCGCGGCGAGCGTCGCCATGCGCCGCGCCGTCGAGGCGCGACCTGACCTTTGCGTGGCCAACCGGTTCGGTGGGCTCGAAGCCCAGGGCGGTGGACTCGCTGCCGAGATGCTGAATGTGGCCGCCGCCGGCATTCCGCTGCTGACCATCGTCTCGAACGACTATCTTCGGGCCTGGCGCGCCTTCACGGGCGATTCGGGCACGGAGCTGCAGCCGTCGATCGAGGCCATGTACCTGTGGTTCGCGGGCCTTCGCGCGCGCCATGCACGTTCATGAAGCAGGCGATCGGCCCGTCGCTACGGCATCACCACCGAATCGAGCTCCACGTCCTGCGCCTTGCGCAGCATCTCGTCAAACTCGGGGTCGGTATCCGGAAAACTCGCTTGCGCCGCAGGCCCCGCGCGGCGAGCACCAGCGGGCCGGGCACCCGACGCGCGGGCGGGTTCGGCGATCACCTCGTCGATGCGCGCAAGCAGGTACGGGAAGAACGGATTGGAAGAGATCCGGAACATCGAATCGAGGCTGACCATCAACGCGCCGCGCTCACCACGCGGTGCGATCGCGCCGAGCGAAACGCCGAAGCGCGGATTGCCTGCATCCATCGGTTGTATCCCGTATAGCTCGTCGTCCATCGGGAACGGGATCGCTACGTGCGACAGCGAAAATACCTGCGCCGGGTAAGTCATCGCGACCGGCCGCTTCGTCTCCTCCGTGGCGCCTGCGTCCACCACGCGCGCTGTCACGCCGTCCGCCCCCTCCGCTTCATTGCCGATCATCGTCAGCCTGTAGCTCACCGGCAGCGCGGGCAAGAGCCGGGCAAGCGCCTGCGTTGACGCCGGATCAATCAGAGGCCCAAGCTTGGCACGCCGGTTGACGTCGAACAGCACCAGTTCACTGCCGTTGTCCGGCAGGCTCGCGTAGAGCCGTCGGACGATTGCCGGGGTGCTCACTGTGAAGTCGATCACCGACTGAAAAGTCAGCACGGGAGGCAGGTCCTGCAGCCCGCGCTCGCGCGCGACGCGCGCAATCTGGTCTTGCAACGCGACGGTCAGCCGATGGGATTGCCGCGCCCCATTGACGGGAAACGAGTTGTACTTGAATGGATTGAACTCGGGCACGATTCCGAGCCACGCAGCCTTCTCGAAGGGCGGCAGCAATGCTGGCAGCGCGGCCAGCCCGGCGAACCGCGCATAGCGGGTCACGCCGATCATCGGCGAGATCAGGATAATCCGGGCCGGTCGCTCCAGCCTGGGGTCTTCAAGGCTATCGAGCGCGTACTTCATCGCCAGCGCGCCGCCATTGGAGAAGCCAACCAGATGGATCGGACGATCCGCACCGGCCTGAAGCCGCGCCTCGCGCACGGCAAGCCGCGTCGCCGCCATCCAGCGCTCCCATTCAACATCAGAGAGCCCGGCCGGTACCGTGCCATGGCCGGGAAGGCGAATGCCGATCGCAACGAAGCCGTCCTCCACATACCGTTGGGCGATATGCCGCAGGCTGTACGGCGAATCGGTCAGGCCATGCAGCAGGACGACCGCGCCCACGGGCTTTCCGGCCGGACGCATCTCGTACGAACGGTTCCAGTCGTGCTCGAAGCGCTCCGGGTAGATCGGGCTGCCCTCGAAATAGCGGTTCGAAGGGATTCGCGCCGCGGGCGGCAGACGGTCACTGACGTGCCGTCTGACCTGCTCGAACAGGGCGTCTTCCTGCCTCAGATAGCGGCTCCAGTCGGACCGGTCGATCTGCTCGGCACCGAGTTCGTCGGGCACATAGGTGTGCCAGAGCTGCAGCTCCGGCCCCCGTGTCGCGTCATAGGCGCGCAGCGCCAGTAGCGCCACGCCAAGCACGACCAGCACGATCGCGGCGATGCGCACCTTGCTGGTCAGACGGGATCGCACTTTCATCTGTGGAACAGGGCCCATGCTGATTGCGACATGCGTTCAGGGCTTGCGCCTGGCCGCGCCGGCCCGCTGCGATGTCACCAATGCGGTCAGTGGCGGGGAGGATCGAATGACGAGCTTCTCGAACTCCACCACGAAGAACAGCACCACGCCTCCGGCGATCAGCCATAGCCAGTGCTCCACAGTCAGTGCCTGGGTATCGAAGATCAGCTGGAACGGGTACCAGTACGTGAACAACAACTGCAGCACCACAACGCCACCGATGCCATACCAGAGATACGGATTGCTCGAGTGGGCGCGCACGGATAGCGAGGATTCAAGCAGATGCCGGCTGTTGATCAGGTAGAAGATCTGGCCTAGCGAGATGGCGTTGACGGCCGCCGTTCGCGCCATTTCATCCGTCGCACCATGCGCCTTCATCACGAAGAACGCCGCGAGTGTGTAGATGACGAGCGCCACGCCAACGAAGCAAATTCGCCATACCCCGAAACCGGTAACGATCGACCGGTCGATCGAGCGTGGTGGCCGGCCCATGACGTCCGCTTCGTGGGGCTCGAACGACATGGCCAGGCCCAGCGCGACGGAGGAAACCGTGTTCACCCACAGGATCTGCGGCGCGGTGATTGGCAGCGTGAACCCGATCAGGATCGCGATGGCGATCACGGCGCCTTGCGCGATGTTCGTCGGCAGCATGAACAGCATCGCCTTCTCGATGTTGTTGTAGACCGTGCGACCTTCCTTCACGGCCGCCGAGATCGACGCGAAGTTGTCGTCGACGAGGATCATCCCTGCGGCCTCCTTCGTCACCTCTGTGCCCTTGATGCCCATCGCGACGCCGATATCGGCCTTCTTGAGCGCGGGTGCATCGTTGACGCCGTCGCCGGTCATTGCCACCACCTGCCGGTTGGCCTGCATCGCCTTCACGAGTCTGAGCTTGTGCTCGGGGCTGGCGCGGGCGAAGACATCGACCTCTCGCACGCATTCGCGCAGGGCCGCATCGTTCATCGCCTCGATCTCAGTACCCGCCACGGCCGTGCGGCCATCGCCGATCCCGAGCATTCCCGCCACGGCGGCCGCCGTGACCTTGTGGTCGCCGGTAATCATCGTCACCCGGATGCCACCTTCATGGCATTCCCGCACGGCGTCGATCGCCTCCTTGCGCGGCGGGTCCATCAGGCCGACGAGGCCGAGGAACACGAGCGTGTTCGGCAAGTCCTTCGGTTCGAGGCCGCCCTGGGGCAGGCCCGGATCTGGCAGCCAGGCAAGTCCCAGCACCCGCTCGCCCTGCGCGGCCATGCGATCTCCCTCCCTCGCGAAGTACGCGCGGTCGAGCGGCACCGCGCCATTCGCGGTTTGCTGGTGATCGCAATGTTCGAGAATCACCTCCGGCGCCCCCTTTACCAGCAGCATCTCGCCGTCGGCCGAGCGGTTCAGCGTCGCCATGAACTTGTGCTCGGACTCGAATGGAATGGCGTCGATCCGTGGCGCGGCCACCCCCTCGGCGGTGCGGTCCATGCCGAGCTTGGTGGCGAGCGGATAGAGCGCGCCTTCGGTGGGGTCGCCCTCCACTTTCCATCGACCGTCGTCCTCGAAGAGTTCGGCGTCGTTGCACAGCATCGACACGCGACCGATCAGCGCCAGCGGCAACGGCACGGCGTCCAGCGGCTTGCCCTCCGTGCTGAGCGCGCCTTCCGGTGCGTAGCCGTGGCCCGTCACTGCATACGATGCATCGGCCGTCACGACCGATGTCACCATCATCTCCATCATCGTCAGCGTGCCCGTCTTGTCCGAGCAGATGCGCGAGACGGAGCCCAGCGTCTCCACCGCCGGCAAACGACGGATGATGGCATTGCGTTGGGCCATCCGCTTCACGCCAATCGCGAGCGTGATGGTGATCAGCGCGGGCAGGCCTTCCGGGATGATCGACACCGCGATGCCGACGATCGCCTGGAACAGCTCCACGAAAGTCATCTTGCCGAGCCAGTGCCCCCAGGAAAACAGCACGACACTGAGAACACCGATGGCCGCCGTGATGACGTAACCGAACTTCGTGATCTGCCGCAGCAGCGGCGTCTCCAACGGATTGACCTGCCCAAGCATCTCGTTGATGCGGCCGAGTTCCGTCTGACTTCCCGTTGCCACAACCACGCCGGTGGCCCGGCCGGAGACCACCATCGTGCCGGAGAACGCCATGTTCTCGCGGTCTCCCACGGTGGACTTGGCGGGCATCGGTACCGTCGTCTTGTCGGCGGGCACGGACTCGCCGGTGAGCGCCGCTTCCTCTGTGCGCAGGTTCCTGGCTTCCACCAGGCGCAGATCGGCGGGGACCTTGTCGCCCGACTCCAGCAGCACGACATCGCCCGGCACCAGTTCCTCGGCGTCAAGCAGGCGGGCCGCGCCACCACGCAACACGCGTGCATCAGTGGAAAGCATGTTGCGGATCGAATCCAGCGCCTCTTCGGCCTTTCCCTCCTGCAGGAAGCCCAGCAACGCGTTGAGGATGACGACGGCGAAGATGATCGATGCGTCGAGCCACAGGCTCAGCATCAGCTTGGTGAAGGCCGACGCGATCAGCACATAGATCAGGATGTTGTTGAACTGGGAGACAAAGCGCGCGATGGCGCCGCGCTTCTTGCCCTGGGGCAGCCGGTTGGGTCCGTAGGTACCCAGCCGCGCGGCGGCATCGTCGGCCTCCAGGCCCTGCGAGGGATCGACACTGAAACGCCGCTCGACCTCATCGGCGGTCATGGCGTGCCAGGGTGTTTCCTCCACGCCTGATACCACGGTATCCGCTTCACTCATCTTGCATCCTCCAGGTTGCGGCGCCCGTCATGCGGCGCCATTCGCCGTCGCACTGCTTTACCTGATGTCCCGCCTGCTTTCGCTTCCTTGCCTACTTCGCCGCCTTCTTTTCCCCTTCGAGTTCCTCACGCGCCTTCGCCAGCGCCTTCGCCTGGTCAGACGATATCTCGGGGTACTGGAGGTTCAACTTCTCCACGGCCTCGACAACGGCCGCCGCGACGACAAGCCGCGTGAACCATTTCTTGTCGGCGGGCACGACATACCACGGGGCCGCCTCGGTGGAAGTCGCGCGGATCGCCGCCTCGTAGGCCTGCATGTACTCGTCCCAGTGCCGGCGCTCGCGCACGTCGGAGGGTGAGAACTTCCAACTCTTGTTAGGTTTATCAAGGCGCTTCAGGAATCGCCGTTTCTGTTCCTCGTACGACAGGTTCAGATAGAACTTGAGAATGATCACGCCCTGCCGCGTGAGGTAGTCCTCGAAGCGGGCGATGTCAGCGAGCCGTTCGTCCCAGATCTTGTCGGTAATGAGTGCCGGCGGGATCTTCTGCGCCTCCAGCAGGTGCCGGTGCACCCGCACCACGAGCACGTCCTCGTAGTAGGACCGATTGAAGATGCCGATGCGTCCGCGCTGGGGCACCTTCGCAAGGTATCGCCAGAGAAAATCGTGCGAGAGTTCTTCATGGGACGGCTGCTTGAACGAGAAGACATCGCACCCCTGCGGATTGATGCCAGACATGACGTGCTTGATCGTCCCGTCCTTGCCGGCCGCGTCCATGGCCTGGAACACCAGCAGCACCGACCAGGAGTCCTGCGCGTAGAGCACGTCCTGCTCTATCGCCAGCCATTCCGATCCGTGGCGAAGCAGGTCCGCCGCCTCGCCTTTCTTCATCTCGAAGCCCAGCGTATCGGCAGGATCGAAGTCCGCCAGACGGAACCCCTCGCCCTGCGTGATGCGGAACGGATTGATATAGCTCCCCAGGGTGCCCAGTATCTCTTTGCGAGGCATTGCCAACTCCTCCCCAGCTTCGGCCGTCGGCAACGCACTGCCAACGAACAAAAAAGCCCTGACGTGGCTCCAGGGCTCGATAGCCGCGACAAGCGAAGTGCTATGCGCTCGCTCCCGTCCCGACTCTAAATTGACTGTAGCAGGTCACACGGAAACCGGAAGCCCTATCTGTCACTTTTTGCCAGGGACGGCATTGTCAAGAGCAGCGGCTCGGTGCCAAGCAAGGCGCAGCACGATATCGCGCTGGAGACGATTTGCAGCGTGGATGGGGTTCGCTCGATTCACGACAGCTTGAAGGTGGCCTCACGCTGAGGATGGGCGAAAGCGAGCGGCGGTAAAACAGTCAGGCTCCGCAGACGAGCCTGCGTGCGGCTAGCACTGGCCCTTCTTGGCCTTGCCGGGCGGGCAGAAGGACTCGTTCCCGTACTGGTCGACACGACAATTGCCCTTCTTCGCCTGTCCCGGCGGGCAGCCCGGACCAGCGGCAGAATCATCATAGGGGTACGGGCCGACGGCGCACCCCGTCAGCAATGCGGCACATGAGACGATCGTCAGCAGCAGAGCCTTCATCATTCCTTCCCTCCTGAAAATCGAAAAAAGGATACTACGGCACTCCGCGCGGGGAAACGTGAAGCTGGTAATCGCGTGTAACGATGCCAGAGCCGCCGAAAAATAAATCCGCCCTAGGTGGAATAAGCACCCCCCTCTCCGCGTCTACCCAACAACGGCCCGCTCCGGGCCCATGGAACGACGCGAGGAATCATGGTCTCCTTCTATCGACTGCCCACACCGCCAGCCATTGGTGCGGTGCTGTTCCTGCTGACGGCGCTGACCGCTGCCGCACCCGCAACCGCTCTTGCCGCCACCGCCACTGGCTCGGACGCCGAGCGGTTCGCGGCGGAGAACGAAGTGGCGATGACAAGAATGATGGACGGCATGTCGGTCCACCCTAGTGGCAATGTCGACGAAGACTTCGCGGCGATGATGATCCCGCACCACCAAGGCGCCATCGACATGGCCATGGCGGAACTCCGCTACGGCAAGAACGAGCAGCTCAGGCGCATCGCGCAGGAAATCATCGTCGATCAGATGCAGGAGATCGCCGCGATGCGGCTGGCGCTTGGACAGCCGCTTCCGCCGTCCGCGCCAGCACCAACCCAGCCGGCGGCATCCACACCGTCGCCGTCGCAGCCCGCCAACCACGACCACTCCGCCCACGCGCACTGATGCAAGGCCCGATCATGAAACCCAGCCCCCTTGGACACGCCATTTCGCTTTCCCTCGCGTTGATGATCGGTGCCGCCGGCATCGCCAGCGTCGCCCTTGCCGGCCAGGCCCCTGGCCCATTGAATGCGCCGGACGTGCCCATCAGCCACCGGGACCGTGTCTACGCGGCCGAACAGTTCTCGAACACCGTCTCCGTCACCGATCCGGCCGACAACCGGTTGCTCGGTGTTATCCGGCTGGGCGACCCCGCGCCCGGCAATCTGAGTCCGTTGTACCGCGGCCAGCTGCTGGTTCACGGCATGGGCTTCTCGCCGGACCATCGCACGCTCGCGATCGTCTCCATCGGGTCGAACTCAGTGTCGTTCATCGATACGGCCACCAATGCGGTCAAGCATGTCACCTACGTGGGACGCTCGCCGCATGAGGCGTTCTACACGCCGAATGGCAAGGAAGTGTGGATCACCGTGCGCGGCGAAAACTACATCGCAGTTCTCGACGCCGCGACGTTCGCGGAGACCGCGCGCATCAAGGTTGCCGACGGCCCAGGCATGCAAATCTTCTCGCCGGACGGCAAGTACGGCTACATCTGCTCGTCGTTCAACCACGAAACGGCGGTCGTGAGCGTGGCCGACCACAAGATCGTGGGCCGCGTGAAGCAGGAAAGTCCGTTCTGCCCGAACATCGCGGCGACACCCGACGGCAAGCAGGTCTGGTTCACGCTGAAAGACGTCGGCAAGACGCAGGTGTTCGAGGCACAGCCCCCGTTCCGCCCGATCAGGACAATCGAGACCGGCCCGATCACCAATCACGTCAACTTCGCGCACACGGCGGCGGGCACGCTTGCCTATGTCACGATCGGCGGCCTGAACCAGGTCAAGGTATTCCGCACCGACGACTTCTCCCCGGTGGCCACCATTCCCGTGGGTAGCCTGCCTCACGGTGTCTGGCCGTCGGGCGACGGGAGCCGGATCTACGTCGGACTGGAGAATGCCGACAAGCTGGCCGTCATCGATACCGCCACGAACCAGGTCGTCGCCAACGTGCCGGTAGGTCAGGCGCCGCAGGCGATTGCCTACGTGCCGAATGCGGTACCCGATGGCGATGGCACACAAGGACTGCAGCCGCCAGGCCTGGCTGGCCAGAGCACGCAATTGAAGTTGCTGCGTGTCGAGAACGGCAAGCCGGTGGCCACGGACAACGCCCCCACCAGCGTGACGCTGTTCGACCAGGGCCTGCTTCAGGTTCTGCAGGCCTCGGCAACGGGGCTGCAACCGAAGCACGCGTACGTACTGGCGCTGGCCCGCCATGCGGACGGCACCGGATCGCTGGAGCCGCTCGCCTCGTTCATGACGAACCCCGCCGGCTCGGCTATTGTCAATGCAATCGGCCCCATCCGGCAGATCGTGCAGGACAACGCCACCGTGGAGGGACGACGCTTTCTCGTCATCGCCCCGTCGGAAAACGGCAAACCCGCCGCACCTGTTCAGGTGCAGGCGCTCTAGCCCAAGGACGATCATGCTGTCCCCCCTGAAGGAGACACCGCTGCCGTGAAGGACTTGCTGCAACAGGTCGAGCCGATGATTCCGGCGTTGCGCCGCTATGCCCGCGCGCTATTGCGCGAGCAGGCGGCCGCGGACGATCTCGTGCAGGACTGCCTGGAAAAGGTCATCACGTACTGGGACAGCCGCCGCAGCCGCGCGGACACCCGTAGCTGGGTATTCGCCATCCTGCATAACCTGGCGATGACGGCCCTGCGCCGCCATGCCAGCGCGCAAGGGCTGCACGTGGCTATCGACGACGTGGCGGAGTCCCTCATGACCGTGCCGCCGGCCCAGGAAGACGCACTGCGTTATCGGGACCTGCTGAGCGCAGTCGATACTCTTCCCGCCGAACAGCGGAGCGTGCTCCTGCTGGTCTCGGTGGAGGAGATGTCGTACGCCGAGACCGCACGCATTCTTGAGATTCCCGTCGGCACCGTGATGTCGCGCCTGTCTCGCGCGCGGGAAAAACTACTGAGGCAGATGGAACCCGGCCTGAAGGCGGCCCCGGCATCCGGACTGCGGAGGGTCAAATGAACGAGCATCGACCGATACAGGAAGAGGAACTGCTGGCCTATGTCGACCACGCGCTCGACCCCACGCGCCTGCGCGAGATCGAGGCATACCTGCAGCAGCATCCCGACGTCGCGACCCGCATCGAGGGCTACATGGCCCAGCGCGAGCAGCTGCGCGCCGCGCTCGCCCCAATCGCAGACGAACCGGTTCCGCCAGAACTGAACCTGCGGCACATGCTGACGGCACGACGCGCCCGCGCCAGCCATCCGTGGCGGCTGGCGGCTTCCGTCTTCGTCGCCATGTGCCTTGGTGGCATCGGTGGCTGGATGGGACGCGGCGCGACCGAGCCGCCCACCGGCGGCATCGCCGCACTGGCGCGCGAAGCCACGGCCAGCTTCCAGGTATTTGCCGCCGACCCGATACGTCCCGTGGAAATGGGCGCCGCCGACAGCAACGACCTGGTGAACTGGGTCTCCTCGCGGCTGCGTCGCCCGATTGCCGTGCCGGACCTCGGCAAGGCAGGCTATCGCTGCATCGGCGGGCGCCTCGTCGCCACCGAGCATGGACCCGCCGGCCTCTTCATGTACGAGGACGGTCACGGCACACGCCTGGCGATGCTGGTACGCCCGATGGCCATCGAAGGCGACACACCAATGAAGGCACACGTACAAGCCGGCGTGGCGGGGTACTCATGGGCCAATCAGGGCCTTGGATACAGCCTGGTGGCATCGGCGTCCACCAGCGGCCTCCATCCCCTTGCCGACGAGATGCGCCGGCAGATCAATGGACGGGATGGATCGGTAGGCCCCAGCAGCAAACATCCTTCGCTGTAGGGGCGGCCCGTCGGCTTCCGCTTGCACCCAAGGGCACTGCCTCTGCCCTTCACCTCAATGGCGTACCGTCGATGCGCCATCAGTACTGCTCACCTGTTCACCGTGGCACCGGGTTGCGAGGATCAAGAACTGCGAACGGATCCACGCAGTCCGGCAGCACCACCGGTTGCGAACGTCACGGACAAGACTCTGCCGAACGATCCGCTTGTCACGTAACACCCGAAATCTGCAACGACAGGAACGGCATTCTCAGATACGTATTCCATCGAAAACCGCAGGGCAAATCTAAAGCAAATATTTCATGTCGAGGCGCATCCTGCACCCAAAAAACTAACTTCTGACACTCAGGAAGTTCGCTCAGAATTCTGTGCAGTCAGGCTCGTACTTGTCGGGATACACGGGTCCGCACACCTGGCCAACGCCCCCATAACCAGGCCGGCACAAATTCGATTGGGACAATCAAAGAGGAAAACATGAAGAACAGCCGATTTCGCGCGAGCGTCGTGACGCTCGTCTCCGCCGCGGTGCTCTCCCAGTTCGGCGCGGCCTATGCCCAGGACGCGCGGAAGGACGCCACCGGCGCGACCAAGGCCGCCAACCAGAAACTCCTCAGCGAATTGCCTTTCTCGGATCGCTCCGATTTCGATGACGCACACCGCGGCTTCATCGCGCCACTGCCGAACGCGCTGATCAAGGGTCCGTCGGGCAACCCCATCTGGAACCCGAACCAGTACGCCTTTATCAAGGAAGGCTCCCAGGCGCCTGGCACGGTCAACCCGAGCCTCTGGCGTCAGGCTCAGCTGATCAACATCAGCGGCCTGTTCCAGGTGACCGATGGCATCTATCAGGTTCGGAATCAGGACCTGTCGAACATGACCATCATCGAGGGCAAGGAAGGCATCACGGTCGTTGACCCCCTCGTCTCGGAAGAAACGGCCAAGGTCGCCATCGATCTCTACTATGCCAATCGCGGCCGCAAGCCCGTCAAGGCGGTGATCTACACGCACAGCCACGTTGACCACTATGGCGGCGTGCGTGGCGTGATCAGCCAGGACGACGTCGCCTCCGGTAAGGTCAAGATCTACGCGCCTGAGGGCTTCCTGGAAGCCGCGGTGGCGGAGAACGTCATGGCCGGCAACGCCATGAGCCGCCGCGCCAGCTACATGTACGGCAATCTGCTGCCCGCCGATGAAAAGGGCCAGGTCGGCGCCGGTCTCGGCACCACGACCTCGGCCGGCACCGTCACGCTGTTGTCTCCGACGGACACGATCACCAAGACCGGTGAAAAGCGCGTCATCGACGGCCTGACCTACGAGTTCCTGATGGCTCCTGGCTCGGAAGCTCCGGCCGAGATGCTGTGGTACATCGAGGAAAAGCGCGCGATCTCCGCAGCCGAGGATTGCACACACACGCTGCACAACACGTATTCGCTGCGTGGCGCCAAGATCCGCGAGCCGCTGCCCTGGTCGAAGTACCTGAACCAGGCCCTGACCATGTGGGGCGCCAAGGCGGATGTCATGTTCGCCCAGCACCACTGGCCGAGCTTCGGCCAGAAGAACGTGGTACACCTGCTGCGCCAGCAGCGCGACCTGTATCGCTATATCAATGACGAGACGCTGCGCCTGGCCAATCAGGGCGAGACGATGGTCGAGATCGCGGACAAGTTCAAGCTGCCGCCCGACCTCGCCAACATGTGGGCCAACCGTGGCTACTACGGCTCCGTCAGCCACGACGTGAAGGCTACCTACGTCCTTTACCTCGGCTGGTTCAATGGCAACCCCGCCACGCTGGACGAATTGACGCCGGTGGAAGCCAGCAAGCGCTACGTCGAGTTCATGGGCGGGGCCAGTGCCGTGCTGTCGAAGGCCAAGCAGGCGTACGACAAGGGTGAGTATCGCTGGGTGGCCCAGGTGGTCAACCACGTGGTGTTTGCCGATCCGTCGAACAAGGCCGCCAAGAACCTCCAGGCCGACGCGCTCGAGCAACTGGGCTATCAGGCCGAATCCGGCCCGTGGCGCAACTTCTACCTGACCGGTGCCAAGGAATTGCGCGAAGGCGTGAAGAAGCTGCCCACGCCGAACACCGCCAGCGGCGATACGGTGAAGGCCATGACGCCGGAGATGTTCTTCGACTATCTCAGCGTTCGCGTGAACCGCGCCAAGGCGGCCAATGCGAAGATCGCGCTGAACGTCGACTTCGGCAAGGAAGGCGGCAAGTATCTGCTGGAACTTGAGAACGGCGTGCTCAACCACACGGCAGGCGTCGAATCCGCCAACGCGGATGCCTCCGTGGCGATGTCGCGCGACACGCTGAACGGCATCATCCTGCAACAGACGAAGCTGGCCGACGCGATCAAGAATGGATCGGCGAAGGTCACTGGCAATCAGGCGAAGCTCGACGAACTGGTGAGCTACCTCGACCACTTCGAGTTCTGGTTCAACATCGTCACGCCGTAATGTAAAAAAGGCCCCGGCGCTTGCCTCAAGCGCCGGGGCCTTTTGCCGCTCGTTAGTCTGAACGCGGTGGCTACATGCGGAAGTCCGCCGCCATGTCCTCGTCACTGCGGGCTTCGATCTTGCCCGTCCGACACGCGAGCTTGAACGCCTCGTAATCCTTCAGATTCTGCGTGGCGCAGGCGAACGAGTAATCGGTGATCGCATCGGCGAACCGCTCCCCGCTGCCCAGGTAGGCCGCGATCTCCACTGCCTTCCCGCTCGCCTTCGCGTGCGCGCGTGCCAACGCCCAACCGCAGAAGCGCGCATATCCCTGCAGTACCCCGTTGCTCATGCGTTCGACGTCGGCCGATACTTTCATATCGCGCAACTGGCGGAAGTAGAACTGTCGATTTGCCGGACCCGACGTCCAGCCAAGGAACGCATCGCTGGCCGCCTGAAGCAGGCGCTGACCCGAAACGACACGCTGCCCCTGATGGGCCGGACCTTCAGCGTCATAGTGAAGCGCGATTACCGAGTCCCTGGCTTCCTTGACCTGCAGGAACAGCGGTTGCTCGTGGCTGTCCACCATCAGCAACACCAGGCAGAAGGTACCCACACTGCCAACACCTACCACCTTGAAGGCAACGTCCTGCAGGGAAAAGTGATCGATCAGCGCGCGTCGCTCCGAGGGGAGCGTTTTCAGATACCCGTCGAACGCGCGGGCCAGCTTGCCTCGCCACGCCTCGGTGTTGGACCATTGGTCGTGCTCGCCAAGCAGCGAAGTGGGGCCACTGGGATGAAAGATCGCCGGCGGCGCGTCCTGAATCCACCATTGGCCGTCACGCTGCGCGGCCATCTTGTTCAACATGCTTTCGTTGGTCCGTCCTGCGGCCTTTTCCTTCGCCTTGAGAATCGTTCGGCGGCCCTCTTCGCTCGTCGCGGCTTCGAGCATGCGTTCGAACGAGACAATCTCGTTCCAGAGATCCAGCGCGCTGTACCCGGCGTACTCCTCCATGCGGTCGCGGTATTCGTGCACAGCCGTCGCCACGATGTCGCTGACCGTGTCCCGGGCGATACCCATATGCTCGCCGGCAATGGCCAGGCTTCCGGCAAGCCGCTTGACGTCCCACTCCCAAGGGCCCACAGCCACTTCGTCGAAATCGTTCAGATCGAAGACAAGCTGCCGCTCCGGCGTGGCAAAGCCCCCGAAGTTCATCAGGTGCGCGTCGCCGCAGATCGGGAATGCGATGCCTGCATTTGCCGTGGCGGCAAGATCGTGCGCCTGGAGAATCGCGCTGCCACGAAAGAACGTGAATGGCGACACCGACATGCGCCCATAGCGCAGCGGCACCAGCGCCTCCACGCGCCCCGCGCTGTTCTGCTCCAGCAACGCCACCGGATCGCGGTCGGTGTTGCCGATCTCGGCATTTGACGATCGCTTTGCGCGGCTGCGCGCTTCACGTCCGATCGCCTGCCGTTCTGCCAGAGTACGGATGTCTGCCATTTTCGGGCCTCCTGTAGGTGGGATGCGGTGACATGCGGAGCGCTGCCGCGTGAATGGATCGGCTGCCTGCCTTCCGAACGCAAGGTCGGGCATACGGAGGAAATCTAGTGTATGGCAACTGCCGTTCGTACTGTGTGCGCATCGCCACCCAATGTATCCCGCTTTCCACTTGCGAGACACCGGAAATCATGGCGTACCGGACACTGCCCCGAAGGGCAATTGATTACCCCGACTACCTATGGCTTCAGGCGCGGCCTGGGACCACCGAGGCAGCAGTGCTATCGCAGCTTCTGACACGTCCGTCATTGCCACGCCATCTGTCCCAACACGCTTGAAGCAACCCATGACCATCGACTGAATCCTTTTCATACGCGCAAGAGAAGATTCACTTCATAAGGAAACCGGCTTCAGCGATAGTTTGATGCCGGCTGCCGGCAACATCGCACTTCTCACGCATACGCCATCTGGCCTATAACGTTGAGGGCGCACTTGCGCCGCCAGCCGTGTTTCATTCGCCACTCAGCCAACGCTGCGGGCGCCACTGAATCAGGGGATTGAAATGAGCAAGCTGATCGGGACGATCAAGCACGAATTCATGGAGATGCTGCCGCCGACGATCTACTTCTTCGTCATCCTTCATATCGTCGCGATCATCCGGGCACTCATGGTCAAGGGAACTGGCATCGAGCTGGAGACCACCGCGTCGGTGGCATTGGCTGCCCTGGTCCTCGGCAAGGCAGTGTTGCTGGCCGACATGCTCCCGTTCATCAACCGGTTCCCGGAAAAGCCGTTGATCTGGAATGTTGGATGGAAGACGGTGATGTACAGCCTGGTGGCCCTGTTCATTCATTATCTGGAGCGCCTTTACGATTTCTGGAAGGAGGCGCCCGGCTTTGCCGCAGCCAACAAGCTGCTGGTCTCCGAGATCAATTGGCCGAGGTTCTGGGCAATACAGATTCTGCTGCTGACGCTCGTGCTCATGTACTGCACCCTCGCCGAACTGGCGCGTGCGATTGGTCGCGAAAAATTCAAGCGGGCGTTCTTCGGGCCGCTCCCGGACAACATGGCCCGTCGGTCCGTCAACGAAGGCTGATCAACACGCTCACCGCGTTTCCGCGCTGATCCCACTTCGTCCCATACATCGCGATCGTGTTAGCTGCCGCCCCCGCCTCGCACGTGCACCGCAATCATCACGCGCCAACGCCGCAGCGTGGATTCGGCATGCCTGCGCAGTTGAACCGTTACGGGATTCCATGCGGCCGGCGACTTCGTCCGATCTGGTGGCCCGGACGATCCATGAATACTGCAGTCAGCCAAACCCGTTCTTCCACGGTCGCCAATGGCGGCCGTCTCAGCAGGCCATGCCCACCACCGGAATCCGGCGAAGGCATCCATATCCAAGGGGGTTCGCTATGAATCGTGCATTGTGTATTGCCGCGCTGGCCATTTCGCTGGGCGCGTGCAGCAGTCCGGCCCCGCAGGCCACCTCTTCACCCGCGCCAGACACCCAGACGGCTGCCACGGCGCCGCCGCCAGAAAGCAAGCCTGACGCCAACGCCGTGAACCCCGATGCCATCCAGGCCTTGAAGGACATGGGTGGATACCTGCAGACGCTGAAGCAGTTCTCCGTCAAGATCGACCTCGATGGCGAACGCGTGCTCGAAGACGGACAGAAGCTGCAGCATTCGGCCAGCGCCCGCGTCGATGCCGATCGACCCGACAAGATGCGTGTGCAGATGCGAAGTGCACGGGCACAGCGTGACCTGTACTACGACGGGCATAAGGTTGCGCTCTATTACCCGGAAAGCAACTACTACAGCACGGTCGACTCGAGCGACAACCTGAGCAACCTCGTGGTCAAACTGCGGGAGCGCTTCGGCATCGAGGTACCGGTTGACGACCTGTTCCTGTGGGGCACGCCGAATGCACCAACGAACGGCATCACATCCGCCATGGTCGCGGGACAGGACTTGATCGACGGCCAGTTGTGCGACCAGTACGCATTCCGTCAGGGCATGATCGACTGGCAGATCTGGATCGCCTCCGGTAACCAGCCACTGCCGCGAAAGATCGTGGTCACAAACCGGAGCGATGAAGCACGGCCGCAATCCGTGACGTGGCTGACCTGGAACCTGAAGCCGAAGTTCACAGCTTCCACCTTCCATTTCACGCCGCCCAAGGGAGCGAAAGTCGCCGAGTTCGTCCCCCTCAAGAATCAATGAAGGAGCCACCAATGAAACACTCTCTCAATCAGGCGATCGTAGCGCTGCTGGGTGCAGTCATCGTGGTGGCAAGTGGATGGGCACCCGTTGCCGAAGCACGCGGCGGTGGCGGTGGTGGTGGATTTCACGGAGGCGGAGGCGGAGGTGGGGGCGGCGGTGGACGGGGTGGTGGTGGCGCGGCAGTGAACGCGCAGGCACACAGGCCGGCTGACGCACGCGCCAACAACGTCCGCAGCACCAGCGTGAACAGTGTCAACACCAATCGGAACGTCAACGTCAACACCAACCGGAACGTCAACGTCAACGTTGAAAACCACGGCGGTTGCTGCGGCGGCGGCTGGGACAATGACTATCACCCGGTGGCAACCGCGGCGGCGGTCACGGCGACCGTGGCGGTGACCTCTGCCGTCATCGGCTCCGTCGTACGGTCCGTTCCGCCAAGCTGTGCGCCAGTCAATTACGGCGGCATGGTCTACCAGCAGTGTGGCACCACGTGGTATCAACCGCAGGGATCACAGTACGTGGTGGTGAACGCGCCGTACTGATGGCAACCTGAGCGGTTGCTCCGCCGCATCGCATTCGCAGGCCGATGACGCTGCGGCGGGGGCTGCCAGCAAAGGCAGCCCCATTTCCCCGCAACCCAAATTGCGGCTCGGTCCAAAGCGGAAACTGACGTCCGCATGAGCCGGTGCATGGCGCGGATGCCGCGACATGCACCGCAGGAAGTTCATTCGAGGCGCTCGCCCCGGATGGTATGGATCTTCACGGTGACCCTGTGCAGTAACGGGTAGCCCTTCCGGGACCCGGTCCGGGAATCTGCCTTCCGGGATCGGCCCTTCTTTTCCCCACACCACACGCGAATGCACACGCGCCAGATCGCTGACAGCGTCAAAAATTGACGACTCGAATTGCCCCGCAATATCGAAGGTTCTAAAGCGGCGTTCTCAAAGAATTCAACCCGAACTGAGGACGCAACTCTTATATTGAATTACTCCCGTTCCACTTGCAGGCTGGGCAACGCATGACCGCTTCTGCCTGCGATGCATGAGAAAGCACGCCTCGCGATGAAACCGGAAGCCGCCCTCAAATTCCAGCCATCGAGCCGCACCCTGGCACTGGAGCCTCGCCTGCTGTACGACGCCGCCGCTGGTGCCGCTGTCGAGCAGCAGCACTCGCAACAACTGGCCCAGCCAGACGCAGTCAGGACTGCCCCGACCGACGCACACGCCCCGGCGCCCGATGGTCATGCGGCAACCCAGCAGTTGCTGGTGATCGATGCCCGCATCAATGGCGCCAACGAACTCGCGCAAAGCGCCACGCCGGGAACGCGTGTCGTCGTGGTGGCTGCAGGCCAGGACGGCGTGGCGGCGATCCAGGCCGCGCTGGACCAGCTCGGACAAGTCAGTTCGATCCAGATCCTCGGCCATGGCAATCCCGGCGAGATCACGCTGGGCACCAGCCAGCTCACCGCCGCATCCGCTGACATCAACCGCGCCGCCGAATGGGCGAGCCACCTGAGCACGGGCGCCGACATTCTGCTTTACGGTTGCCGCAGTGGTGCGGGCGACAGCGGCGAAGCGCTGATTCAGCGCCTTGCCGCCGTAACGGGCGCTGACGTGGCCGCCTCGACCAATGACACAGGTTCGGCTGCCGCCGGCGGTGACTGGACGCTTGAAAAGAGCACCGGCCCGATCGAGAGCCACCTCGACATCAATGCCGACGAACTGGCCCACTACAACGGGCTGCTGGCCAATGCCAGCCCCACCACGACGCTCGGCAGCAGTGGCGAGACCATCTTGCTCGGAGGCACCGCCACTTTCGAGGTGACCTTTACCAACCCGTCCAGCCAGCCGGGCTATGCGCCCTATATCGACGTATTGCTGCCGGCCACGGGCTATGACGGCGACGACGGCGCGACGTTCGTTTCAGCCACCTACCAGGGCATCGCACTCAACGCGCAGATCATCACGTTCGGGGCGGACGGTACCGCCGTTCATCCGATCGCCAAGGACGCCAGCGGCAACCCGCTGATTCTCCGCGCCGCCGATTACGGCTACCGCGCCGGCGACCAGCTCGTCGTCCTGGAGTTGCCGTACGCCAGCTTCGGCAACGGCCAGCCCTCCGCCACGGTCGACATCACGGTCAAGCTAAGCGAACTGGCCGATGCCAACCAGCCCCACGTGATCAGTGTGCGAGGCGGCTTCCAGTACGGCAACGACGCGCTCGACAATCCGACCCAGGACCCGACGCTGATCGAGGCGTCATGGGACAAGTACACCCTGGAATCGACACCGCTGGAGATCACCCAGACGGTGGACATGGTCGAAGGCGAGACCGTGACCGGCAGAACTTCCCCCACTCGCTCACGGTCACCACCACGCCGGCTCCCGGTCAGACACTGCACAACGTCCAGGTCACGCAGGACCTGCCCGACACGATTCGCGTGGAGAGCATCACGCCGGGCGCGGGCGGACTCGTGTTATCGATCACGCTGGCGGACGGCACCGTCGTCACTGGCCAGACAGCAATTGCCAACGCCCTGGCGGGTGGCGCGTACCTGCGCTCGTACACGGTCGTCTACCCGACGCTGACGCAGGCAACAAACACGGTCGTGGGCTTCTACGTGGGCGATACGGACAGCACCGGCGCACCGATCCTGGACCCGATCAGCGGCGCCAGCAAGACGATCACCGTGGGAGCGCCCCATGTATCGGCCGACTGGCAGCCGCTCGATCCGCGCGATGTGCCGCCCCAGCCGCCTCCCTTTCTGGTCGTGACTGACGACGGCGATCCCGTCACCTTCACGGCCAAGTCGATTACGTTGCACAAGTCGGCCGCATTGGCCAACGACACTGGCGTGGCCGGCGTCTCGCCCGGAGACACGCTGCAGTTTCGCTATGACATTGCCGTATCCGACTACTTTTCTTTCGGTCAGACCCTGCTGCACAACGGCCAGCTAACCGTCACCGACCAACTCGGCGACGGCATGACCTTCAGTGGCACGCCAACGATCAGCTTCCGCCAGGACGGCGTCACCTATACCGTGCCCCTGGTCTACACCATCGGCGCCAAGGGACCCGGTGGAACGACCATCACCTTCGACCTTGCCACGTCGATCCGCAACGCGGGGCTTCCACTGGCCGTGCTGGCCGGGGATATCTCCAGCAATGGCACGCTGCAGTCGGGCACCATTGCCACGGTCACCTACAACGCAGTGATCGACGAGGCCTACCAGACCACCTATCCGCAGAGCGAGATCAACGAGGGCGACAGCCTTGGCAACAACGCCCTGATCACCGGCACGGTGGTGATCGGACCATTCAACCTCGGCGGCACCGACACCGACGACTCGCAAACCACGGTCACCATTCCTACCAGCCAGGTCGACGTTGCGGTCACGCAGATCAACGGCACCGCGCCGCCGGCCAGCTACGAGCTGCATCCGGGCGATACCGTGACGTTCCGGCTCAGCTATGACCTCGTGACTGGCGACTACGAGAACTTCAAGCTTTCGGCATTCCTGCCGCTGCCGCTGTTCGACGCCGCCATCGCCTGGAGCAACGGCACCGGCATCAATCAGTGGAGCTACGGCAGCGGCGACACCCACCCGGGTAGCGTGCTGAGCGTAAGCGGTGGCGCGGGAAATTCCGTCGTTTTCAACTTCGGCAACTT
Source organism: Cupriavidus sp. HMR-1 (assembly GCF_000319775.1). Taxonomy (NCBI): domain Bacteria; kingdom Pseudomonadati; phylum Pseudomonadota; class Betaproteobacteria; order Burkholderiales; family Burkholderiaceae; genus Cupriavidus; species Cupriavidus sp. HMR-1. Next base: position 13,586 of record NZ_ANKP01000058.1, on the reverse strand, counting down.
CATCCTGAGCGGCAGCGCGGCCGGGCAGAACCGCATCGAGCTGGTTTTCACCATGCGCGTGAGCGACCAGCCGTTCGCCGACCAGCGTTCGATCAGCGTGGTGGGGCAATCGAGCCAGACCACCACGATCAACCAGCAGGTGCTGGTCAGTACGGATGTCGAAGAAGTGCATTCGGTGGCCGAACCGGTGCTCAGCATCAAGCACGGGGTCGTTTCAAGCACCCATGGCACCGTTACCGGCACCACCGGCACCTGGGCAGCCGCTGGCAGCGCTGGCGCGGCCTTCACACAACCCGTGACCGATATCGACGCAGTGGAAGGCACCGTCACCGGCATTGACGCCGGCGACGTGGTCCGTCTGGCCACGGCGATAGAGAATACCGGCGGTGGCGGCGCCTACGATGTCGTCACCACGCTGACGCTGCCGCCCAACCTGACATTCCTGAACGGCAGCCTCGCGGCAGCAAACCTGCGCATCAGCCGCGGCGACGGCACGCTGCTGCAGGCTGGCGTCGATTACTCGGTATCGGGCAATACCATCACCTTCCTCGATGCCGGCAACCAGGCCACGTTCCTGTCCGGCCGCCCTGGCAGCGCCAATGACGTCGCCGGCACGAACATGGTGATCATCACCTATGACACCGTGGTAGCCCAGTCGGTGCTGGCCGGACAAAATCTGCAGACGGTAGCCGCGTTGACCAACTACGCCAGTATCAATGGCGGGACCGATTTCACCCCTACCGATCTGACCGACACCGCGGACGAACTGGCCGCATTGCCGGTGGTTACGAAGGTTTTCGCTGGTGGCGGCAGCACACCGGCGGAAAGCGATTCCAGCGCCAGCCACACCACCGGCGCCAATCTGGTGATCGGCGAAAGCATGCTGTACGACATCGTGGTGACGCTGCCGGAGGGCTCGACGCAGAACCTGCGCCTGACCGATATCGTGCCCGACGGCCTGACGCTCGACACCAGTTTCGGCAACGGCGGCTATCAGCTCATCGTCACGCGGGCCGGCAGTGGCGCGCTCGCCGCCGACTTTGCCGGATCGGTCAACGTGGCGAGCATCAGCCCCGCAGGTGGGGCGGCCGGCGCGGACGGCACCGACATGCAACTGACGTTCAGCGCCAGCTCGGCCGATGGCGACAATAACACTGCCAACAACAGCTTCGTCATCCGCGTGCGGCTGGTGGCCAGCAACGTGATCAGCAACCAGGCCGGACGGCAGCTCGCCAATAACGCCGCCATCACGTTCACCGATCCGGACGGCGACGTGCCCAATGGCACCACTGGCGTGGATCGCGGAATCGCGCTCACCGGCACGCAGCCCACGGTAACGATTGTCGAGCCGACGCTGACTGTCAGGCAGGACGTCACTTCCACTGGCACGATCGCCGGTGTGGACCGCGGCGACCAGATGACCTACACCATCACGTTGAGAAACGGCACATCGTCCAGCGACGTCAACGCCTACGACGTGTGGTTCGTCGATAACCTGCCCGAAGAACTCATCAATGTGCAGATCACCGGGGTCACGCTGTCGGGCGGCGCGACGATCTCCGGGCCCGGCGACTTCGTGATCGTCAATGGCGTGCTGCAAAGCGCGCCAGGCACCAAGCTCGACATTCCGCGCGGCGGCGCCGTCGCCATCCAGTTCACCGGCACGCTGAGCATTCTCACGGGCCTGTCCGGTACGGTGGACAACCAGGTCAATGTCACGTGGACCAGCCTGGACGGCGCCAACACCGGCGAGCGCACCGGCACCGATGGCGTGCTCAACAGCGGCGTCCTCAACGACTATCAGATCAACAACGTCAATGCCACGCGCGTGGCAGCCGGCTCGTCCATCAGCCACGTCGGTGGCGACCCCGATACCCCGCTCGGCCCGACCGTGGTCGATCAGGAAGACGTGGCCGTGGGAGAGATCATTCACTACCGGGTGGCGTTCGTGGTACCGGAAGGCGTCGTGCTGGACGGCTCGGTACAGATCTACCTGCCCGAAGGGCTGACCTTTCTCAACGACGGTTCCGCCGCCATCAGCTTTATCTCCGACCCGAACAGCAGCGGCACGCCCGGCCTGACGACAACGCTGGGCAATCTGGCCGTCGGCGGCACCCTCTATCTCAATGGCGGCGTCACCAGCTCGGGCCAGACCTTGCTGCAGGCGGATCTCGGTGGCCAGCTACGGGCCCAGGGCATCGTCAACACGTCGCTGATCGACACCTCGAACGGGCGTGTAATCGTCCTGCCAGTGGGTTCGCTCGTGAACCTGAACCAGGACCCCGACTTCGAGGGCTTCTACTTCGAATTCAACGTACGCGTGGATAACACCGCGAACGTGACCGCCGGCGCGCTGCTTCCTGTGCACGCAGACTTCCTGAGTGAAGGCCAACTGCGCACCAGCACCGCCCAAGTGGTCGAGCGCGTGGTTGAGCCGCGTATCGTCGATCTGGACAAGTCCGTCGTGGCGTTCGATCCCGGCGTTGGCAGCGCATTCGGCCAGGCCACCTACAGCGTCAGTTTCAGCAACTCCGGCACGACTGCCGCGCACGACGTGGTACTGACCGACAGCCTGCCGCCCGGCGGCCAGGCGCTCACGGTGCAGAGCGTCGTCGTGAATGGTGTGACATACAGTCCCGGCGGCCTGCCTCCAGGATTCACGCTGACCAACACCGGCACCCAGGTCACGCTGAACATCGACTACATGCCTCAGGGTGGCAAGGTTTCGCTGATCTACTCGGCGAGCCTGCCGAACAACACACTTCTGGCCGATACGGCGGCTACCGTCACCTATACCAGCCTGTCGAACGCCTTCACCACGTTCGGCGGCTCGAACGTCGGGCCGGCAGGCAGCGCCACCGGAGAGCGCACCGGCAGTCTGGTGGGCCCCAACAACTACCAGGACAGCGATGCAGCCGGCGTGAGCTATGTATCGGGCACGCTCTGGAACGATACGGATTCCGCCACGGGCAGCTCGGTGCCAGACGGCCCGTCCATTGCGGGGCAAACCGTCACGCTCACCTGGGGCGGCGCGGACAACAACCTCGACACCACGGCCGACAACCAGACCTGGACCACGACCACCGACGCCAACGGCTTCTACAGTTTCGGCGTGCTGGGGCGCGGTGTATTCCGGATCGACGCGCCACCGACCATCGTGCTGGCGACGCCCACCGGCACCGTGAATGCCCGCATCGACAGCGATCCCTCCAGCCCGCTCGCGCGCGTGCAGTTCTCGGGCGGCGACAGTGGCGCGGCGGTGGCCGGCAACGTCGGTTACGTGGAGCGCAACGACCCGCCGGTCAACATCCTGCCCACTTCGCCGTCGACCCTCGAAGATAACGCGCTGCCTATCGTGGGCCTTGCGGTCAGCGACCCCGACGCCGGCAACGGCATCATCCGGGTCACCCTGAGCGTGCTGCACGGCACACTGACGCTCACCCCCGGGGCCACAACGGTCGTCGCTGGCGCGCTGGGCACGGCCACGTTCACGCTGGAGGGCAGCCAGACCGATATCAGCGCGGCACTCGCCACGCTGCTCTACACGCCCTCGCTGAACTACAACGGCAACGAAACGCTGACCATCCGCACCGACGACCTTGGGCAGCGCGGCGATGCCAATGGAGACGGCATCCCGTTCGATCCGGTGCTGGACAACCTCACCGCCATCAATACCCTGACCATTACGGTCATTCCGGTGAATGACCCACCGGAGGCCAAGCCAGATGTCGCATTTGCCACCGAGGCCGGCGGCACCGCCAACGGCACGCCAGGCGTCAACCCGTCCGGCAACGTGCTCACCAACGACATCGACGTGGACATTGCCACGAATGGCGATGTGCTGAAGGTCGAGCGCATCGCCTTCGGCGCAAACAGTTCGGCGGTAACGAGTACGGCATCGACCGTGATTGCCGGTCTCTTCGGCACGCTGCGCATCGGCGCGAACGGCGCTTTCCAGTACGTGGTGGACAACAACAACGCCACGGTGCAGGCGCTGCGGCTGCCGACCGACACGCTGACCGAGGTCTTCACCTACACCATCAGCGACCTTGCCGGTGTCCAGAGCTCCACTACGCTGACCGTGACCATCCGTGGCGCCAATGATGCGCCGGTGGCCGGCGACGATACCGGCGACGCCACCGAGGCCGGTGGCGCGGCCAATGGCACGCCCGGTTCCGACGCCAGCGGCAACGTGTTGATCAACGATGGCGATATCGATACCGGAGACAGCCTCACGGTCACCCGGGTGCGCACCGGCACCGAAGCGGCGGGCGGCCCGGCTTCCGTAGTTCCCCCGGGCACCACGTCCGCGAACGGCGGGCTGCCCATCGCCGGCCTGTACGGCACCCTGGTGATTGGCGCCGATGGCAGCTACGTCTATCGCATCGACAACAACAACGCCGCGGTGCAGGCGCTGAATGTGGGCGACACGCTGCAAGAAGTGTTCACATACGCGGTGACCGATGCGGGCGGCCTGAACGACACCGCCGCACTGACCATCACGATCCACGGCGCGAACGACAATCCCGTGGCGGTCGACAACGAGGCCCAGGGCTACACCGCGCGCCAGCCGACGGCCAGCAACCCGGCGGGCGGCACACCGATCAACCCGGCTGGCAATGTCATCACCGACGAGCACGACCCCGCATCCATTGGTCAGGTGGATAGCGACGTCGACGATCCCGTCTCCAGCCTGGTGGTAAGCCAGATCCGCCCGGCTGGCGGCAGCGACACCCCGGTGAGCGCCGGTGGCATAACACTGCTCGCCACTTACGGCACGCTGGTGATCCACGCCGACGGCAGCTACACGTACCTGATCGACAACACCAATCCCGCGCTGATCGCCCTCGGCCCCAACGACACGGTGACCGACAGCTTCGTCTACACACTGCTGGACCCGCACGGGGGAACGTCGACCGCCAACCTGAACATCACCATTCACGGTGTCAACGACGCGCCGGTGGCACAGGACGTCACGGCCACTGCGAAGGAAGCCGGTGGTGTCAACAACACCACGCCCGGCACCAAGGCAACCGGCGACGCCACGCTCAACGACATCGATCCGGATGGCGACGCGATCTCGGTAATCAAGATCGCATTCGGCAGCACTACGCTGGATATTCCCGTCGGTGGTTCGATCGACATCGCCGGCGCCTACGGCACGCTGAACATCAACGACCATGGCGTTTTCACCTACACGGTCAATGACAGCCTGACCGCTGTCCAGGCACTGCGGCGCAGCACCGATGTGCTGATCGACACGTTCACGTACACGGACTGCGACGGCACCCTGACCGCCCAGGCCCAGATCCGGATTCGCATCACCGGGCAGAACGACAATCCGATCGGCGTCGACGATACCGCGGTCGCACGCGAAGCGGGTGGTATCGACAACAACACACCCGGCGTCAATCCCTCCGACAACGTGCTGACCAACGACACCGACGTTGATCAGTATGGCGAAACCAAGACCGTGGCCGGCGCGCGCGCCGGTGACAAGAGCGCAGGTGCCGTGGCCGATAGCGGCACGAACTTCATGCTGGTGACAGGTCAGTACGGCACCCTGCTGATACGCGCCGACGGCACCTACGTCTACCTGGTGGATAACAGCAATCCAACCGTCGACGCATTGAACGCCGGCCAGTCGATCCAGGATGTCTTTACCTACAAGGTGCGGGATGCCGCTGGCGCGACCGATCTGGCGCAGCTCACCATCACCATCAACGGCGCCAACGACGCACCCGTTGCGGCCAGCCAGCGCGCCGATGCCATCGAGGCCGGTGGCACGCTGAACGGTACGCCGGGCGTGGACCCCGGCGGCAACCTGCTGCTGGGCCTGTACGATCCCGATACCGGCGACACCGCCGCAGTCACCGCGTTCCGCACTGGCGCCGTCAACGACAACGGCGGCACGGTGGGCACGCTCGGCACCTACCTGCAAGGGCGTTATGGCGTCTTGCTGGTGAATGCCGACGGCACCTACCAGTACGTGGTGGACAACAACAACCCGGTCGTGGAACGGCTGCGCACCAACTTCGATACGCTGACCGACGTCTTCACCTTCACGGTCACGGATGCCGGTGGTCTGAGCAACGCCGCCGAGTTGCACGTCACCATCCACGGGCGCGATGACGCGCCGGTCGCCAAGCCCGACACGGGTGAGGCGATCGAAGCAGGCGGCACGTTCAACGGCACGCCCGGCAAGCCAGCCACGGGCAACGTGCTGATCAACGACACCGATGTGGACGCGGGCGACACCAAGGCCGTCAGCGCCTTCCAGACTGCGGCAGGTGCCGGGGGTACCGTGGGCGCCAGCCTGACCGGGCTGTATGGCTCGCTCACGCTGTCGGCCAATGGCGACTATGTCTACAACATCAACGATGCGCTGACCGCCGTGCAGGCCCTGAAACCGGGCGACACGCTGACCGAAACGTTCACCTACACCGTACGCGATACCGCCGGGCTGACCAGTACCGCCACGCTGACGATCACCATCCTGGGGCGATACGACGCACCCGTTGCCGTTGACGATGCCGCGGACGCCACCCCTGCCACCTCCGATACCCCACCGGTGGACGCCACGGGCAACGTGGTGACCAACGACAAGGATGTGGACGCCAACGATACCCGGACCGTCACCGGCATCCGGTCAGGCGCCGAAAGCACCGGCGCGACGCTGCAGGACATGTCGGGCAAGGTGCGCATCAACGGTCTCTACGGCTGGCTCGACATTGATCCGACCGGGCAGTTCCAGTACCACGCCGACGAAACCAACACCATCGTGGCGGCACTGGCGCCGGGACAAACGCTGGTGGAGCGATTTACCTACCGCCTGGCGGACGGCGGCGGCCTGACCGACACCGCCGAACTGGCCATCACGATCCACGGCATCAATGACCGGCCGGTCGCCTCCGACGTGATCACGCTGGCGCGCGAGGCAGGCGGCGTGGCCAATGGCACGGTGGGACGCGACCCGAGCGGCGTCGCCACCTTCAACGACGTCGACCCGGAAGGCGGTCCCCTGACCATCGTCGCCCTGCGTACCGGGGCCGAGAACGGCACCGGGACCAGTGGCATCGTGGGCGTCCCGCTGCGCGGGCAGTACGGCACCCTGGTGATGGGTGCGGACGGCCGCTTTACCTATACCGTCGACAACAACCTGCCCGAAGTCCAGGCACTGCGCATGTTGCTCGACGGGCTGGTGGACACCTTCACCTATACGGTCAGCGACGACCACGGCGCCACGGATCAGGCCACGCTGCGTGTATTGATCCTTGGCCAGAACGACAACCCGGTGGCGCATGACGATGCCGGCAACGCCATCGAAGCCGGTGGCCGGCACAACGCCACCCCGGGCACGGATGCCACGGGCAATGTGCTCGACAACGACACCGATGTCGACCAGTATGGCGAGACCAAGGCCGTCACCTCCATCAATGGCCCGCTTGGCGCCGGCGCGGTGGCGGGTACTACGGCGGGCCGCTACGGCACGCTGACGGTACAGGCCGATGGCAGCTACCGGTACGTGATCGATAACGACAACGCCGCGGTGCAGGCGTTGCGCACATCGGACGAAACGCTGACGGAGACCTTCGTCTACGTGGTGGCCGACCGCGCGGGCGCCACGGCCACGGCAACGCTGACCATCACGATTCACGGCCAGAACGACGCGCCTGTGGCGCGCGACGACAGCAACAACGTCGACAATATCCACGGGCAGCCAATCACCAGTGGCAACGTGCTGCCGAACGATTCCGACGTCGACGCCGGCGACCAACTCACCGTGGTTGGCATCCGACCCGGCGCGAAGGACGCGGGCGGTGCATCGACGTCGCCCGGCACGCGCATTGCCGGCAGCTACGGCTACCTGCAGCTCAACGCCGACGGCAGTTATACCTACGAGATCGACCTGACCAATCCGGCCGTGCAGGCCGCGGCCGGGCGCGGCAGCATCCTCAAGGACATCTTCACCTACACGATCGCCGACCGCGCGGGCGCGATAGATTCTGCGCAACTGGTCATCTCGCTCAATATCGACGCGCCGTACGTGCCGCCGCCAGGCCCCGGCGACCACGAGTACTTCCTGCACGACGAATGGCACCGGGACCGTTTCGGCACCACCCTCGGCGTCGATCCAGTGGTGTACGTCACGCCCGAGGTGCAGCGCATCTTCCCCGTTCATCAGCGCAACGACAGCCTGCTGCGCGGCGAGAACCTGGACATGGTGACGCCGCCGCATATCCAGTCGCCCTCGCTGGCGGCAGGTCTCGGAATGACGTCGGGAGAGTTCCTGCGGCCCGCGTTGCTGCAACTCGAAGCCATTGTGCAGTTCGAAGCGGAACGCACCGCCGGGCGGCACGGCATCGTGTCGCTGTCCGCCGACGGGCTGCTGCGCGACCCGTCGGTCTTCGCGCTCAAGGGCATCGAGGCCCGCCCCGAGAAGGCGGCCCCGTCGGACGGCAAGCATGACAAGCGCGGCAAGTCCGCGAAGCCGCACCCGGGCCGCCATGCCTCGCCACACACGGAACCTGCGCGCCCCGCAGCCTCCTTCACCGATCAAATCCGCCAACTGGCGTCGCGGCCCAGCACGGTGGCCGCCCTGTCCCACGCCAACAACAGCACCAACGAAGATGCGAAAAAGTAGCCCGCCCCTAGCCATCGCACTTGCTGCCACGCTGCTGACCACCGCGTGCTCCACGGCGCCGAGCGTGCCTCAGCCCTACTCGAAAGAGGAAGTGCGCCAGCGCGTGGAGGAAGACCGGCGCGGTATGTACAGCGACCAGGAACCTGTCACCCGCCCGATCACCTTCTACGAGGCCGCCGCGCGCGCGCTCAAGTACAACCTCGACTACCGCCTCAAGCTGATGGAAAGCACGTTGTCGCGGCAGCTTGTGGACGTGACCAAGCACGACATGCTGCCCAAGCTGGTGGCATCCGCTGGCTACACGCATCGGTCGAACGACTCTGGCGGCGTCTCGGTGGGGATCCAGGATGGCCAGATCAGCCTGCGGCCTTCCACCTCAGAACAGCGCTACCACCGCCTGGCCGATCTCGACCTGACGTGGAGCACGCTGGATTTCCTGGTGGCCTACGAACGCACCCAGCAAAAGGCCGATCAGGTGCTGATGGCCGAGGAGCGCCGTCGCAAGGTCGTGCAGAACGTGCTGCAGGATGTCCGTAATGCCTACTGGCGCGCGCTTGGCGCGCAACGCCTGATCGGCCAGGTCGACGCATTGCTGAACAAGGTCCGCCAGGGTCTGAAGGCCGCGCAGGAAGCGGACGAAAAGGGCCTGCTGCCGCGCCAACAGGCCCTGGCCTATCAGCGCGCGCTGCTCGATGCCGTCAGCCTGCTGTCGGCACGGCGCCAGGACCTGGAACTGGCGCGTGCGGAACTGGCCGCGCTGATGTCGCTGCCGCCAGATCAGCCTTTCACGCTTGCCGACGAGGCCGAGCAGCGCATGCCGAACGATCGGTTCGACGTCGCCGGGTTGGAACAGATGGCGCTCGAAAGCCGGCCGGAGATCATGGAAGAGTGGTACCGCAAGCGCGTCACCGACAACGACATCAAGATCGCCAAGGCCGAACTTTGGCCCAGCCTGTCCGTCGACCTGGGCGGCCACTACGACTCCAACGCCTACCTCTACAACAACGCGTGGTCCGCTATCGGCCTGCGCCTGTCGTACAACATCTTCAACCTGCTCAAGATCCCCGTGCTTAACGAGGCGCAGGACAGCCAGAACAAGGTGGGCGACCTGCGCCGCATGTCGCTGTCCATGGCCGTGCTCACGCAGGTGCGCGTGGCGCTGCAACGCTATCACCTGGCACTCGAGCAGCTTGATTTCGCCGAAGAAAGCCTGCAGGTTGACAGCCGCCTGCGCAGATTCGCCGAGGCAAGCGCCCAGGTATCGGCCGACTCGAAACTCGAGTTCATCCGCGCCGATGCGCGCATGCTGCTGGCGCAGTACCAGCGCTACGCCGCCTACTCGGAGGCGCAGGCCGCCTGGGGACGTCTCTACAACTCGGTTGGCCTCGACGTGATGCCGGATGCGATAGCCAGCCATGACGTCCCGACCCTCGCATCGGAGATCGAACAGACCATGCAGGGCTGGCAACAGAAGCTCTACCCAAGCGCCGTCGACAGCAAATCATGAGCAACGCATCATCTCGCTTTTCGTTCCGTCTTTCCGGTCTTTCCGGCCTTGCTGGTCTCGCCAGTCTCAGCGTTGTCTCGGCCGCCCTGTTCCCCGGCGTGGCAGTCGGCGCCAACGATCCGTCGCCGCCCAGCCGGGCCGTCGATCCCGGCGCCATTCGGGTGCTGCTCAGCGCGGACCCCGAAACAACGATGGCCGCCACGATGAACGGCACGGTCCAGAGCCTGGGCGTCACCCTCGGTCAGACCATTACCAAAGGACGGCCGCTGGTGCAGATGGACTGCGCGGAGCCACGCGCGCGGCTGGGCATGGCCGATGCCGAGCTGGCCGGCGCGCGCGAAACGCTCACGGCCAAGTCAGCGCTGCGCAAGCTCGACGCGGTGGGCGACATGGAGCTCAACCTCGCCAAGTCGGCCGCCGACCGGGCCTCCGCCGCTGTAGCACTGGCGCGCACACAGGTGGCCTACTGCACGGTAGCCGCGCCGTTCTCGGGCCGGGTGGCCCGCGTCTATGTGCGTCCGCATGAAAGCGTCAACGCTGGCGCGCCGCTGCTCGACCTGGTCAGCGATGGACCGCTCAAGTTGCGCCTGAACGTGCCATCGCGGATGCTGCGCGACCTGCGCATTGGCAGCCAGTTCAACGTCAACGTCACCGAGACGGGCAAAAGCTACACGGCCAAGGTGTCGGCCATCAACGCCAGGGTGGATGCCGTGGCCCAGTCGATCGAGATCGAAGGTCGCCTGACGGCGCCAGCGTCGGAGCTGCTGCCTGGCATGAGCGGCGTGGCCCAGTTCCAGCAGACGAAGTAACGCCCATGCAGATGCCGACGCAAAGCGATGTCGTGCTGTTGCTGCAGCTTGCCGAGCTGGAAAGCCTGGCACGGCAGGCGGACAGCGTGCAACAGCTCAGCTTCCACATTGCCAACGACGCCCATCCGCTGCTGCGCTATCGCCAGGCGCTGGTATTCGATGTCAGGCCGCCAGCGTGGCACCTGCTCAATATCTCGGGGCTGGTGTCGATCGACGAGCAGTCCCCTTACGTGGTGTGGCTCGGGCATGCGCGCAAGTGGCTACGCGAGCGGCTGGAGTCCGGCGAGCCGCAGTGGATCACGCAGGCGGATGCCGTTCTGGCCAGCGATGTCGTGCGTGGCGGCTGGGAGGAATGGTGGCCGAATGGCGCATGGGCGCTGCCACTGCGCAGCCGCGCGGGACAGGTACAGGGCTGGGTGCTGTTCCTGCTCGACGAAGTGCCCGGCGCGGGCGCTGGCATCGCCATGTCGCGGCTCACGCAGGCCTGGGGCTATCACTGGGAGATGCTGGCTCGCCGCGAGCGCGATGTCTCCTGGCTGTGGGGCAGCCGGACGCGTCGTATTGCAATCGCGGCCGCGGTGCTGATTCTGCTGATGCCGGTGCGGCAAAGCGCGCTGGCACCAGCCGAAGTGACGTCGCTGGACCTGCAGATGGTGAGCGCGCCCATCGAAGGCGTGGTCAAGGAAGTGCATGTGCGGCCCAACCAGACGGTCAAGGCCGGCCAGCCGCTCTTTTCGCTCGACGACACCACGCTCAGCCATCGCCTGGAGGTGGCCTCGCAGGCCGTGGCGGTGGCCGACGCGGAACTGCTGGCAGCGCGTCAGAACGCTTTCCGCAGCGACGACAGCAAGGCGCAGCTGACCACCTTGCAGAGCCGTGCCGAAGAACGCCGGGCCGAGCTGGAATCGATCCGTTCGCAGTTGCAGCGCCAAACCGTCGTGGCGCCGCGCGACGGTGTCGCGGTGTTCGCCGATATCAACGACTGGCTCGGCAAGCCGGTGGTGACCGGCGAGCGCATCATGCAACTGGCCAATCCGGATCGGCCGGCCATGCTGATCCACCTGCCGGTGGCCGATGCGCTCACGCTCGACGTGGGCGCGCCGGTCAGCCTGTTCCTCACGGTGCGCCCGCTGCAACCGCTCTCCGGCAAGCTGATCGAAACCAGTTACCAGGCAGCGCTCACGCCCGACGGCGTGCCGAGCTATCGGCTGCGTGCCGATATCGAGAACGGCGATCCGCAACACGCCCGCATCGGCCTGAAGGGAACCGCGCGCATCAAGGGCGGTTGGTCGGTACTGGCTTACGAGATCCTGCGCCGGCCGCTGGCAACCTTGCGCGCGTGGACGGGCATCTGACATGCAGGCCAGCCCCGACGAACTGCCGCTGCCGCTGCTGCGTGAGGACTTGCGCCTGTTCCCCGGCGCCCCGCATACCGACGGCAGCCCGGCGTGGATTATCGAAGACCCCGTACGCAACCGCCATTTCCGGATCGGCTGGCTCGAGTTCGAATGCCTGCAGCGCTGGCACATGACGCCGCGCGTCATCGCGGAGCAGGTGCGCGCCAGCACGCCGCTCGAAGCGCAAAGCGAGCAGGTGCTCGGCTTTGCCGCATTCCTCCAGGGCAATGCGCTGCTGCGGCCATCGCCCGGACGCAGCCAGGAGATGGCCACCACCCGCCAGCCACGCGAATGGCTGAGCTGGCGCTGGTGGCTGCACCACTACCTGTTTTTCCGCATACCGCTGCTGCGCCCGACCTACCGCATCCAGTCGCTGTACCGGCATCTGCAGTGGCTGTTCCAGCCAGCCACGGCATGGATCGTACTGGGGCTCACATTGCTGGGGGTCGTGCTGACCTTGCGGCAATGGGACACCTTCCGGCATACGCTGTTCGAATCGATCTCGCTGGAAGGCGCGGTGGGCTTCGCGTGCGCCGTGGTCGTTGCCAAGACGCTGCATGAGCTCGGTCATGCACTGGTCGCGACCCACTTCGGCGTCAGGGTGGGACACATGGGCGTGGCGTTTCTCGTGATGTGGCCCATGCTCTATACGGACACCAGCGAGTCCTGGCGGCTGACCAACGCGCGGCAGCGGCTGGCCATTGCCAGCGCGGGCATCGTCACCGAACTGATCATCGGCGGTCTGGCCACGCTGGGCTGGGCGCTGCTGGCACCCGGTCCATTGCGCCAGGCGTGCTTCTACCTGGCCACCACCAGCTGGGTGCTGTCACTGGCGCTCAATGCCAGCCCGTTCATGCGTTTCGATGGCTATTTCATCCTGTCCGATCTGCTCGACCTGCCGAACCTGCACGAGCGGGCGGGCGCTCTGGCGCGCACGGCGCTGCGGCGTCTGCTGCTGGGCTGGCCAGACCCGTGGCCAGAGCCGCTGCCCGCGACGCTTCGCAACCGGCTGATCGCCTTTGCCTGGGTCACGTGGTGCTACCGGCTGACCGTATTCCTCGGCATCGCACTGGTGGTCTATCACCTCTTCTTCAAGGCGTTGGGCGTTGCACTCTTTCTGGTCGAAATCGTGTTCTTTATCGCGCTGCCGTGCTGGCGGGAGCTCCGCGTGTGGTTCCGGCGGCGGGCGGAGACCACGCGCCCGCGCCGCCGGCTGCTATGGGGCGCGC
>NZ_ANKP01000057.1:0-22740 GCF_000319775.1 Cupriavidus sp. HMR-1 | reverse complement strand
CGCGCAGCATCGTCCGCGTGGCGCAGCGCCAGTTGCGCCTGACGCCAGAAGGCCAGGCCCGCGTCGGTCGGCACCACGCCGCTCGACGTGCGCTGCAGCAGCCGCGTGGATAGCTCGCTCTCGAGGCGACTGATCTGCTGGCTCAACGCGGACGTGACGACGCCAAGCCGCTGGGCCGCCTGTCCCATGCTGCCAAGCTCCACCACATGCACGAAGTAGCGCAACTGCCGCAGTTCCATTTCCTCTCCTGTCACAAGCCCCCGGTATTGTGCCCTGTACGCGGGTTGACCGGGCGGGCACGATGGTCGAGCATGTCGACATCGTCCTCGCCGTGCAGCGCGGTGACGCTACCGTCATCGCACATGCACCGTCATCTGGCGGATGGCAGGCACAGTCCTCGCTTGCCACGCTATTGATCACCACGTGTACCCAAACGGAGCTTCCACCATGCAAAGCACCCCACCGGCTGCCGCAACGTTGTGGCCGATGCCGACATTCTCGTTCCAGGCCTTGACGTCGTTCGATCACACCGCAATGGAGGGCTGGCACAAGTTCATGGGCCTCAATGCCGACTTCACACGTTCGATGTTCGAGGAAGTCCAGTTCGACTGGGCATCGTGCTTCGTGCCGCAGGACCCCGAGGACTTTTACGTGCGCGAATGGTCGTGCCAGATCCCGTTCCTGTCGATCCCGCTGCGCTACGCCACGGCCATGATCGAACTGACGGCCTCCACGCAGCGCGCATGGATGGATGCCTGGGGTCACATGTTCGGACTGCCGGTGCTGCCAACACCGTTGTCACTGATGCCAGCGGCCCTCACCGATATGCCTGCCACAGCACCGAAGGGCGAGGTGGAAGACGTTCCTGCATCGTCCATCCGCGAGACGCCACATCCTCGCAAAGGTAAGGCCGCGTCATCGACGTAACCAACGGTTGCAGATTCGTTCCGGCGACATCACGCGGAGATCGTCGTTCTTCGTTGTAACGACTATGCTGCAAGGGACTGACCTCCGCGTCATGCCGCCTGCCCGATGGCATTCTGGGCGCACCCGGCCAGGCAAGTGATTCGCGCCCATCTCGCGAGGCGACTATGCGCAAGATCCTCCTCACCAGCCTGATTGTTGCCACGGCGGCCGTGGTGGCCGCGCCGATGGCACATGCCCAGGACAAGAAGCAGTTCGACCCCTACACGCAAGGCGCGAAGTCGGACCAGTACAACCCGTACACCGACGGCGCCAGGGCCGGCGACAAGTTCGATCCCTACACCCAGGGCGCGAACACGTCGGCGCAATCCTATCTGGTGCCGGACCAGAAGGCCGACCCGTACACCGAGGGCGCGAAGGCGGGCAAGTATGACCCGTACACCGACGGCGCGCGCACCGGCAAGTTCGACCCCTTCGTGGACGGCGCCAAGTCCGACTCCGACAAGTAGCCCTCAACCCTCATTTGACGCAATGAACTCGCCCGGTGCGGCCGAAAGGCCGCACCGGGCGTTCTGCCTCAGGTGACGGGCCGACGACAGCCGCACCACTTCAGCGCGTCCGCGCCGTCTGTCCAACCGCACCTCCGTGGCAACTGCCACAACGATCATGGACGCGTTGCCGTTGCGACGACACCAGGTTTAAGCACCGCGATCACCAATTCGTGAAGCACCTGCCTTGCCGCCCTTGCTGCCTGCTCGTCATAGGCGATAGTCACGCCCCGTTCGACACACGGGTCATCGTAGGTAAAAGGCTTGCTGGTTTGTGCGTTGACCAGCAACCCATTCTCCAACTCCACCGTGCTGCAATGCCGCGTTGTTTGCGCGCGCGGAAGCTGCACGGCCGACGCGAGCGCCCGCGAATCAAAGGCGTGATTGGCCTTTGGATACTCGATCAACATCGCATCGTTACCCTTCGCCTTTAGCCGATCGACATATGCGCGGCACGGGCCAACCGGGTCGTAGTTATCCGCGCTGCCCTGGAGAATTCTTAACGGCTTTGCCACAAGGTCATCGTCGTCGCGATACGTATAGGAGCAGTCGGGATAAAAGGCGACGTAGGCCGCGAACTCGGTGCCGGGTGATGCGTGCAATCGGTGAAACCGTTTCAGGCTTGCATAGAGCGCATTCTGCCCGCCTCGCGAAAACCCCACGAGCATGATTCTCGTCGGGTCGATACGCGGATGTCTTGAAAGAATCGCGAGCGCGCGAAAGGCGTCTTCCATTTGCGCCAGGCGAGGTAGCAGGGTCTGGTCGTTGATCGTGCTGGTGATGCCACGGGCAGAAAAGCTGTCCAGGACAAACGTCGCGACGCCCATCCCCAGAAGATCCTGCTCCCAGTCGGTCACTGAACTACCGATACCGCCTGAGCCATGCAGCAGAATCACCAGTGGGAGCCGGTCCGCCCCGGCCTTGGGGAGCCGAAGTTCGCCCGCAATCGTTGCAGGTCGACCGCCCTCGACACCGGCCAGAAATTCCTGGTCCGACATCGTGACAGTCGGTACGGGAATGACCTCGGTCCGAGCGACTTGCGCCAGTCCGCCGGGTGACAGACACCCGAGTGTGAAGAGCAAGCAGAATTGGGCAGCCAGATAGGAAATTGCGGATTTCATGGCACCCCCTTCTTTTGCGTTCTTGTGCCTTCTTGTGTTTTCTTGTGCCTTACTGTGAGCACCCATTCACACGCGGAGTATTGCCCCCCAGATAGTCTAGGTAGCACGATGTCCATCTGCTAAACGATTCTTCCAGCCTGGCAAGCGGGGCATTTCCTGAAACGAAATGACGCTTGAATCCGGACCGCAGGGGATTCCCATCAGTTATGACTCGATGCCCCTCGGTTTCTTGTGAGACAGAATCCTCGCTTTCATACTCCGAAGCACGCTTTGCAAAGGAGAAAGAATGGACACCGTGCCTCGCCACCGCATTCATTGGCAGCGTAAGTGCAGGGCAATCGCCACGATAGCGCTGCTCGCCGTGACGGGCGGGGTCGCGGCACAGTCGCTGGGCCGCGACCAGAGCAACGACCGGAAGGACGTCGGTGTCATGGAGGGCTTTCCGCCGTCTCCAGCCATGCGTGTGACCAAGACCAACGCATTCCAGCCACCATATATGCGCTGGGCCTTCCGTCATGCGCGCGAGACCTCGCCGACGGCGGGAGTTCGGCACGCTTCAACGCCAATGACGCTGTCGGAGCGGCCGGCAGCAGGTCTCGATAACCTGCAATTCAATGTGGAAGGACAGGCAGTCAAATTGTCCGATTACCTTCGGGACACCCACACCGATGGCTTCATCGTGCTGCACAAGGGGCAGATTGTCTTCGAACGGTATCTGGATGGCTTCGGACCCGCTCAGCCGCACATCTGGGCGTCGATGACCAAATCGCTCACGGGCCTGATGGCGGCCATGCTGATTGTCGATGGCAAGTTTGACCCCGAAGCAAGGCTGGCCACCTATGTGCCCGAGTTGGCGGGCAATCCATTCGGCGACGCCACGCTCGCGCAGAACCTCGACATGGAAGTGCCCGTCGCGTATTCGCCAGAGCTTCCGCCCGATCTGGGGTTGTTCGGCGCGGTTGGAATCATCCCGCGCCGCGCGGGTGCGCCGGACAATATCTACGATTTCCTCAAGACCGTCTCCACCGACAAGGGGGCTGTAACGGGAGACTACTGGTTCTACCAGAACGGATCGCCGGAAGCTGTTGCATGGGCGATGCGCCGAATCTCTGGCAAATCGTGGGCGGAACTGGCGCAGGAAACGGTCTGGTCGAAGCTGGCCCAGGACGACGCTTATATTCAGGTCGACTCACTCGGAACAGAAATGGCAAGCGGTGGCCTGAGCACGACCTTGCGCGATGCGGCCCGTTTTGCCGACGCAGTCCGGCGCGCGCAGGCCGGGGATGCCGACGCGGGCATTCCCGTTCAGGCTGTCCGTGCGGCATTGCGCCCGCGCGGAAACCAGGCCGGGTTCGCCAAGGGCCGCCTCGCGGCTAGCCGGCCGGGTTACGCATATGGTGACTACTGGTATCAGGTGAACGACGGCGATGGCTCCGTGGAGGCGAGCGGCCGGTTCGGGCAGAAGATCTACATCAATCCGAAAAAGGAACTGAGCGTAGTGAAATTCTCTTCGAGTCCTGATTCAGCGCCTCGCGGCGCTTCGGCAGAAGCGGGCAAGACTGTGGCGGCACGCAATGGATCGCTGGAATCATCGACAGCTTTTATCGCCGCAATCCGGGCCGTCTACGGGGCCATACCGCACTAAGAGGCGCTATCAAAAAGAAGCGAAGCGGTTCTGGCTAGGCGCGCGGCCGCAGACAGTACATGTAGTACGGCAAGGCCGCGCAACGACGCCAGAATCACTTTGATCGTGCCTCTAAGCCCACCGGATCACGGGGTCAGGTGCAGCAAGACCGGCCCTCGAACCCCGGCGTGGCGACCTTGTGGTGACGGTAGCGCCGGTGACCTGGCGTTTGCGATCGGATCAGTCGCACCTATCCTGATCACCGCTGCGCCAGGCTCGCTGGGATGGCTCAGCCGAGTTACCGCTGATCGGTCGTCAGCATTCGCACTCTCACCTTGCGGCCCTTCACCTTGCCTTCGTTCAGCCGCTTCACCGCCTCGCGTCCGATGGCGCGGTCCACGGCGATATAGGTCGACATCTCCATCACGCTGATCTTGCCGATCTGCTCCTTTGTGAAGCCGGCCTCTCCGGTCAGCGCGCCGAGGATGTCGCCGGGCCGGATCTTCTCCTTGCGCCCGCCCAGCATCTGCAGCGTGACCATAGGTGGCAGCAGGCGCCCGCCGCCTGACGGCGTCAGTTCTTCAAGCGCGTGCCATTCGAACTCGCCGCCCTGGTGCTGCTCGATGTTGCCGACGCGACCCATTTCATCCAGGCTGACGAGGCTGAAGGCCGAGCCTGCCTCGCCAGCGCGCCCGGTACGGCCGACGCGGTGGACATGGACCTCGGGGTCGGGTGTCACGTCCACGTTGATCACGGCTTCCAGCTGCGCGATGTCGAGCCCGCGCGCGGCCACGTCGGTGGCGACCAGCACCGAGCAGCTCCGGTTGGCAAACTGCACCAGCACCTGGTCGCGATCGCGCTGTTCGAGGTCGCCGTGCAGTTCAAGCGCGGCATAGCCCTGCGCGCGCAGCAGGTCGGCCAGATCGCGGCAGCGCGCCTTCGTATTGCAGAAGGCCAGAGTGGTAGCCGGGCGGAAATGGTCGAGCAATCGGCCGACGGCGTTGAGCCGATCGCCCTCCTCCACCTCGTAGAAGCGTTGGGTGATGGTGGCCGCGTCGTGCGCCTCTTCCACCTTCACCGTCTTCGGCTGGCGCAGGAAGCGATGGGCGAGCTTGTCGATGGCGGCCGGATAGGTGGCCGAGAACAGCAGCGTCTGCCGGTCCTTCGGTGCGTGGCTGGCGATAAATGCGATGTCGTCGTGAAAGCCCATATCGAGCATGCGATCAGCTTCATCGAGCACCAGCGTGTTGATCGCATCGATATTCAGGCTTCCGCGATCGAGGTGATCGATGATGCGGCCCGGCGTGCCTACGACAACGTGCGCGCCGTGAGCAAGGCTCTCCACCTGCGGCCGGATCGGCGAGCCGCCGCTGAGCGTCAGCACCTTGACGTTGTCTTCGGCGCGGGCGAGACGACGGATCTCCTGTGTGACCTGATCGGCCAGTTCACGCGTGGGACAGAGCACCAGCGCCTGTACGTCGAGCGGACGCGGATCGAGACGATGCAGCAGGGCGAGCCCGAACGCCGCAGTCTTGCCGCTGCCGGTGCGGGCCTGGGCGATGAGGTCGTGACCAGCCAGCGCGAGCGGCAGGCTGGCGGCCTGGATCGGCGTCATGGCGTCGTAGCCAAGCTGGACGAGGGTAGCCTGCATGGCCGCGGACAGCGGCAGCGTGGCGAATGAGGTAGGGGCTGAAGAAGTCATGCCGGATTATAGATGCGCGGCCGCGTCTTGCACGCCTTCCCTGCTCAGCGGCCTGACGGCATGACGCAATCGGCACATGCCAGACCATCGCCGCGACCGGCACGCTCAACGTTGACGGGGGCGAATACGGCGGCGGCGCGCCCGCGAGCCGATTCCCCCAACGTGACCACACCAGCCATATCCCTGTCGCAAAAGGGAAAGTTCAAGACATGCACGGAAAAGCGGAAAGTTGGGCCAGATCAGATGATTCACCACACAGGTTGTCCATCTGACGCGCTCGATCCCCACGCCGCAGGTGGACCTCCATATTCGACAGCAGACAGGAGACCACATGGCGAAAGTCGTCAGGATTTATGAAACGGGCGGCCCCGACGTCCTTCGTTTTGAGAACGCCACGGTTGGTGAGCCGGGACCGGGCGAGGTCCGTGTCCGTCACGTGGCCGTCGGTCTGAACTTTGCCGACACCTACTTTCGCAGCGGTCTCTACAAGGTTCCCCTGCCCAGCAGCATTGGCAACGAAGCCGCCGGCGTGATCGAGGCGGTAGGTAGCGGCGTCACGCATCTTGCCGCCGGCGACCGCGTGACCTACACGGGCTTTACACCCACGCTGGGCGCCTACAGTACCGAGCGATTGATCTCCGCCGACCCGCTGATCAAGCTGCCGGCAGCGATCAGTTGCGAAGTCGCGGCAGCCATGACCATGCGGGGATTGTCAGCCGCGTACCTGATGCGCCGGATCTACCCCTTCAAGGCGGGCGACACCATCCTGCTCCATGCGGCCGCGGGTGGTGCCGGCCTGATCCTCTCGCAATGGGCCAAATTGCTGGGGCTGACCGTCATCGGAACGGTTTCCACCGATGCCAAGGCCGAAGTGGCGCGCGCCCATGGCTGCGACCACACCATCAACTACAGCCATGAAGACGTGGCCAGTCGTGTGCGGGAACTGACGGATGGCGCAGGCGTGTCCGTGGTCTTCGACAGCGTGGGCAAGGACACCTTTATGTCGTCGCTGGACTCACTCAAGCGCCGTGGCCTGCTGGTATGCGTGGGCTTCGCCTCCGGAGCCGTTCCGGCATTTGACCCGGCAATTCTGGCCCGCAAGGGCTCTGCGTATCTGACGCGACCGGCCCTGGCCGACTACATCGCCGATCCCGCCGAGAAGGCGGCGCTGGTCGATGAGCTGTTCGGCCACGTGGCCGCAGGCCGCATTCGCATCGACATCAATCGCCGCTACGCGCTGGAGGATGCCGTGCAGGCGCATCGCGACCTTGAGGCTCGCAAGATTGTCGGTTCGTCCATTTTCGCCATCTGACGGTTGCCCTTCCCTGGGGAGCATCCCGTTCGCCATCCCCGCTATTCATCATTCATCCGGAGACCCATCACCATGCATTTCCTTGACGGCCACCTGTACCCCGAGAACCAGCAGCCGCTGATCATCACCGCCGCACCGTATGCGCCGGGCTGGATTCCCGAAGATTTCCCGGAAGACATTCCGGTCACCATGGAAGAACAGATCCAGAAGGCGGTGGACTGCTACGAAGCCGGCGCCAGAGTGCTGCATCTGCACGTGCGCGAGGCCAACGGCAAGGGCAGCAAGCGTCTGTCCATGTTCAACGAGCTGATCGCCGGCGTGCGCGCCGCTGTGCCGGATATGGTGATCCAGGTGGGCGGCTCCATCAGCTTCGCGCCGGAAGAGGGCCAGGACGCCAAATGGCTCAGCGATGACACGCGACACATGCTCGCCGAACTCGACCCGAAGCCAGACCAGGTGACCGTCACCGTCAACACTTCACAGATGAACGTGACGGAACACGCCGGCCTCGACGACTTCAAGGGTGTCTCGCGCGGTTTTCCGCACCTCTACAAGACCTACAAGGACATGGTCGTGCCCTCGAACCCAAGCTGGGCCGAGGAGCACATCCGGCGTCTGACCGCTGCCGGCATCCAGAGCGAGTTCCAGTGCTACAACATCAATAGCTTCGAAACGATCGAGCGAATGATTCGCCGCGGCGTCTACAAGGGGCCGCTGGTGATGAACTGGGTGGCCATCAGTGGTGGCATGGATCAGGCGAACATCTTCAACCTGGCAAATATGCTGCGTGCCG
The DNA here is from genome assembly GCF_000319775.1 of Cupriavidus sp. HMR-1. Classification (NCBI taxonomy): domain Bacteria; kingdom Pseudomonadati; phylum Pseudomonadota; class Betaproteobacteria; order Burkholderiales; family Burkholderiaceae; genus Cupriavidus; species Cupriavidus sp. HMR-1. Next base: position 14,716 of record NZ_ANKP01000057.1, on the reverse strand, counting down.
TGCCGGACGGCGCCGTGGTAACGGTGGAGAGCTCGGTATTGAACGTGCTGCCCATCAATATGATTGGCATCGCGCTGGGCCTGCACGTTCGGTGCGGCATCGAGGACGTGCTCTGGAACCAGTCCCGCACTGGAAAGATGAGCTCGGTCGAGCAAATCAAGCAGTTGGTACGCATCTCCCGCGAGTTTGGTCGCCCCATCGCCACAGCCAAGCAGACACGGGAAATCCTCAAGCTTGGGGTCTTCTACGACACCGTGGAAGAGACGCTTCAGGCCAATGGCTTCTCGCCGAATCGTAACGGCGCCAACCAGGGTTTCCTGCGCAAGCAGGAGAACTTGCCGTCCTGAAGTCAGCCCGGCGGGCCGGACGCCAGCCCCTGCCCCCCAAGGGGGCTGGCGTCGACCTCACGCATCGACCTCAAGCATCGGTTGAGCGACCGTCAAGAGACCAAGTACATGGAGGTAGACAATGGCATTACGCATGCAAAAGCCGACTGCGGTCGTGCTGGGTGCTGCGGCGCTTCTGGCGCTGTGCGCTTCAGCGCAGGCACTGGCTGAGGACGTCTGGCCCTCGCGCCCGATTCAGATGGTCGTGGCGTCGTCGGCGGGGTCCGGAGTCGATGCCCTGGCGCGCCTGATGGCGCAACGTCTGTCGATCGCGCTGAAGCAACCTGTCGTTGTCGATAACCGGCCAGGCGGCAGTGGCGTCATCGGGACCAACGCTGTCGTCAAGGCGCCTGCTGACGGATACACGATCCTCTACACCACGGCATCGAACATGGTCGTTGCCCCGGCCGTCCTGAAGACCATCCCCTACAACCCCAAGAAGAGCCTCGTACCCATCGCCGAGACAGCCTCGGGTGGCGTGGTACTGCTGGTGAGTAACGACCTGCCGGTCCATAGCCTGCCGGAACTCATCCAGTTGCTCAAATCGAATCCGGACAAGTACAGCTACGCAACCTGGGCCACGGGATCGTCAGGCCAGTTGATGATGGAATGGCTCAAGAAGCAGACCGGCATGAAGACCGATCACGTCCCGTATCGGACTTCGACCCAGTTGCTGACCGACCTGACCTCGGGAATCGTGAAGATCGGTTGGACAGACCCGGGCGCGCCAGTCCCATTCCTGCGCTCCGGAAAGGTCCGCGCCATTGCCATTGCCGGCAACGTTCGTGCGCCGCAGCTACCGGACGTCAAGACCATGGGGGAACAAGGCTACGCGTTCGACGCAGTGGGCTGGTTCGGCATGTTCGCACCGGCAGGAACCAACCCGGCGATCGTGAAGCGGTTGTCCGATGAGGTCAACAAGGCCCAGGCATCCCCAGATCTCGCAGCCACGATGAAGGCCATGAACTTTGGTCCCCCGCCTGTGAAGACATCGGTGCAATTCGGCGAGACGGTCAGCCACGACCTCGATGTCTGGTCGAAGATCGCCACCGATGCGGGGATTCAGATCGACTAGTGGATGAACCACCGCCAGGCGCCCACGGTGCCCGGCGTCTTGCGTCGACCGCCAGTTGAAATCTCGACGCAAAGCGGGGCAAGCCGTTGATCTGCCTTGCCCGTAGCCCTACTGCAAATCCAAGCGCAAGACAGGACGAACGCCATCGCTCACACAAAGGGCGAGAGCCGTGCTCGTCCATGGATAAACGCGCGGGTTCTGCGCAAAAAAGGGAACCGGACTTCGATTCGGACCTGGCAACGTTCCAGGCCGGTGGCGCCCGCGCGTCACCAGCCTGGAAACCAAAACAATGAACGTGGAGGAATGCTGGTGAACAAGAGACTTTTTGCCCTGGCTGCCGCTTGTGCGTGTGGTGCGGCCAACGCGCAATCGAGCGTGACTTTGTACGGTGTGGTCGATGTGAACGTGGAGTACGTCAACCACGTCGGGGCCGTGCCGCAGGCAGGTAACGGCTACAACCCCGGCCCGCCCCAGACGGTGTTTCGCGAGAACTCTGGCGGCTACTCCGGATCGCGTTGGGGTCTTCGCGGCGTCGAAGACCTCGGGGGCGGCCTGAAGTCGATCTTCGTGCTGGAAAACGGCTTCAATGCCGATACCGGCACGCTGCAACAGGGTGGACGCATGTTTGGGCGCCAGGCCTTCGTGGGCCTCGACACACGCTTCGGTGTGTTCACGTTCGGCCGGCAGTACCAATCGATTTTCTCCACCATGGCCAACTTCGTCCCGGCGCGATATGCCACGCAGTATGAGCCGACGGGTGTGGTGGCGGGAGCCAACTTCCGCCAGGACAACACGGTCAAGTACTCCGGGACGTTCGGCCCCTTCACCGCGCAGGCGGACTGGTCGTTCGGGGTTGGCACGACACTGCCGTCCACCTACCCCACGGTGCCGACGGCGGGTGGCGCCGGTGAAGTACCGGGCCAGTTCCGCCGCGATTCGGCCTATGGTGCCGCCTTGAGCTATCTGGCTGGGCCGGTCGGGCTGGGTATTGGCTACGACCAGTGGAATCCGACCATCGGCACGGGCAATGGCACGTTCAAGAAGGCCGTTGTCATGGCCAGCTACGCGTTCAACGATACGGCGAAACTGATGGGTGGCTACCGATGGGGGCAGAACAAGGATCCAAGCGGCACGACGATCCTGCGCGATGACTTCTACTGGATTGGTGGCCAATACCGCTTCTCGTCGGCGCTGGATTTCACGCTCGAGTATGACTATCAGAACGTGAAGAACCTGGGAGGCAACAACAGCGTGGCCAACCCCTGGCAGATTGCCCTGATCGCAGACTATGCTTTCTCCAAGCGAACCGACGTGTATCTGACCACGGCATACAGCAGGAACGCCGGCCTGGCGATGGAATCGGCAGCGAGCGGCTTCGCGACCAGCCTGGCGTTGGGCAATTCCTATGCGCTGGCCAACGGACAGAAATCCATGTTCGGCGCGGCATTGGGGATTCGACACGTGTTCTGAGCGTTCGGCCGGAAGCGCCTTGAGGTGACTTGAGGTGACTTGAGGTGACCTGATGCGACTTGAGGCGACTTCCGGCTTCACTGACGTTGTCCGCATACTGGAGAGAGCGAACCATGGATCTTGGTCTGAAAGACAAACGAGCGATAGTCACTGGTGGCAGCCGGGGGATCGGCAAGGCGATTGCACTCCAGCTCGCGCAGGAAGGCGTCGACGTGGTAGTGGCAGCCCGTGGACGCGCGGCGTTGGAAGCGACGGCTGCCGAGCTGGCGACGCTGACAGGAAAACGGATCGTGCCACTCACCGTGGACACTTCCAGCAAGGTGTCCGTGGATAGCATGGTGAAGCAGGCGATCGCCGCCTTGGGCGGCATTGACATCCTGGTCAACGCCGCGGCATTGCCTGGAGGAATCTCATCGGCCTCACGGCTCGATGAAATCGACGATGCGCAAGCCATTGAAGATATCGACATCAAGGTGATTGGCTATCTGCGCACCGCGCGAGCGCTCGCGCCACACCTGATCGCCAATGGCTGGGGGCGGATCGTGAACATTGGTGGCCTGGCGATCTATCGCACCGGCCGCCCCATTGCCACGCTGCGCAACGTCGGCGTGGCTGCGATCACCAAGAATCTGGCGGATGAACTCGGGCCGAAGGGCATCAATGTCACGGCGGTCCATCCCGGAGCGACACGGACGGAGACATCCGACGCGGCATTCGAGGCCTGGGCCGCGGCAAGGACCTCGCTGGGCCGCATCATTGAAGCCCGTGAGGTTGCGGCCGTCGTGGCATTCCTTGCATCGCCAGTGAGTGTGGCGATCAATGGCGATGCCATTTCTGTCGCTGGCGGGAGCCCCGGCACCATCCGGTACTGATCGCTACTGATCGCTACTGATCGCTGCAGCGCGTGCCGAAGCCCCGGCGTTCCGGGGCCCTTGACCGCGCCCCGGGACGTCCCCGACTACCCGGCGGTCTTCCCGCCGTTCACATGAAGGATCTGCCCCGTGATGTACGTCGATTGATCGGATGCCAGGAACAGAATCGCATCGGCAACCTCTTCCGGGGTGCCAACGCGCCCGGCAGGGATCGTCGCGGCGACGGAGGCAAGCCGATCCGCGCCACCGGCAATGCGCCCGAGCATGGCCGTTTCAATCGGGCCCGGCGCCACGGCGTTGACGCGGACATTCGCCTGGATGACATCGAGGGCCGCGGACTTGGTCAGGCCCTCGATCGCGTGCTTGCTCGCCACATACATCGGATTGCGCGGATTGCCACGACTGCCCATCGTGGATGACAGATTGACAACGACTCCGCGCTGTTGCGCGATCATCGCTTTCAGCTCGTGCTTCATGCAAAGGAACGTCCCAAGAACGTTCGCATCGAACGTCGTCGCGTACGACTGGACGGTCTGCTCGACGATCGATCCCGGTGTGCCTTCCGTCCCGGCACTGTTCACTGCGATATCGAGGCAGCCAAAGCGCTCGACGGCATGACCGACAAGACGCATGACATCGTCCTCGCGGCTGACATCGGCCGCCAGGAAGTCCGCTTCCGCGCCCATCTCCCGAAGTTCGGAGATGAGAACGTCTCCGGCTGCGGCATTCCGCCCGGAACAGACCAGTCGCGCGCCTTTGGCTGCAAAGGCAAGCGCCGTCGCACGGCCGATGCCGGCGGTCGCGCCGGTGATCAAGACAACAGGATGAGACATGAGCGTTTCCTTGGATAAGACAGGAGAAACTATTCGTGAACCCTTGGGGAAGATCGGCCGGTCAGAACGCGACGGCATCGCGGCCCTTAAGCTGCAACATGTCGCGGGCCTCGTCCGGCGACGCAACTTCGAGGTTCAGGGATTTCAGAATGCCAACCACGCGTTTGACCTGCTCGGCGTTACTGGTGGACAGCTTGCCGCGGTCCTCCCAGAGCGAATCCTCCAGGCCAACACGGACGTTTCCGCCCATGGCCGCCGCCATCGACGCAATCGGCATCTGGCTGCGACCGGCGCCGAGCACGGACCAGTAGTAGTCCTTGCCGAACAGGCGCTCCGCGGTGCGGCGCATGTGCATGACATCGTCGGCGTGCGTGCCGATGCCGCCCAACAGGCCGAACACGGACTGGATGAAGAAAGGCGGCTTGAGGATGCCGCGATCAATGAAGTGCGCGGCCGTGTAGAGGTGGCTCGTGTCGTAGCACTCGATCTCGAAGCGTGTGCCGTTGTCGGCGCAGGATTCGAGGATGTAGCGGATTTCCTTGAACGTGTTACGGAACACGCGGTCCTCGGAGCCTTCGAGGTACGGACGTTCCCAGTCGTGCTTGAACGTCGCGTGCCGGGCGAGCATCGGATAGAGGCCGAAGTTCATGGACCCCATGTTCAACGAGGCAACCTCGGGCTTGAGTTGCAGCGCCGGCTGCAAGCGTTCTTCCACCGACATGTTGGGGGCGCCACCAGTCGTGAGGTTGATCACGACGTCCGAACGGGCCGCGATCCGTGGGAGAAACGCACGAAAGAGGGCCGGGTCTTGCGATGGCTGGCCATTCTCCGGGTTTCGCGCATGGAGATGGACGATGGCCGCGCCAGCCTCCGCCGCGGCAACGGCCTCGTCTTCGATCTCCCTCGCGGTGATGGGGAGATAAGGCGACATTGTGGGGGTGTGAATACTGCCTGTCACGGCGCAGGTGACGATCACCTTGCTCTGTGGTGCTGCCATGGTGGATGCCCTCCGTTATTCCACTCGAAAATGAACTGCCCGGTGCGATGTCGCATGCTACGGAACTTGACCTTCGCAGGCCGCTGCTACGGCCGGAATGTCGCGAATTGGAAAGTGAATGTCCTGCCGAAGTAAGCATGGATGCCTGGAACACCAGATACTCGTTGTCAGGCACTTACAAGACAGCAGGAGACATGGAAATGAAGATCAGGCAAATCACCCCTGCCATCGGGGCCGAGATTTCCGGCGTCAACATCGGCGAGGCGGCGCGCGATCCGGCAGTCTTCGCCGAGATCCGCGCGGCGCTGCTCAAGCACCGGGCCCTCTTCTTTCGCAAGCAGGAAATCACGCGCGCAGACCACGTGGCCTTCGCCAGCAGCTTCGGCAAGCTGGAAGACCATCCCGTGGTTGGCAGTGTTCCGGACTACCCGGGTCTGGTGAAGGTCTACCGTAGCGACAACCCGCACAGCTTCGAGAACAGCTATCACTGCGACGGTCTGTGGCGTCCCAACCCGGCCATGGGGGCTGTCCTGCGCTGCCTCGAATGTCCCGAGATCGGTGGCGACACCATCTGGGTGAACATGGTGAAGGCGTACGAGGAACTCCCCGATGAGATCAAGTCGAAGATCGACGGCTTGCGCGCGAGGGCCAGCATCGAACACAGCTTCGGGGCGGTAATGACACCGGAGAACCGCGCGAAGCTGGCGCAGGATCATCCACCGGTAGAGCATCCTGTGGTGCGCATCCATCCGGAGACCGGGGAGAAAATCCTGTTCGTCGGCGCCTCGTTCACAACGCACTTCACCAACTACAGCACACCAGCCAACGTGCGCCATGGCATCGACAAATCGCCTGGCGCCTCGCTGCTGCTCAACTACCTGACCAGCCGCGCCACCATTCCGGAATACCAGGTGCGCTGGGCCTGGCAGGAGGGTGACGTCGCGGTGTGGGACAACCGCAGCACGCAGCACTACGCCGTCAACGACTACTATCCGGCACCGCGCAAGATGGAACGCGCCGGCATTGTCGGTGATATCCCGTACTGAGCTGGAAGACAGAGAAAAGGGCATTCCATGACATCCGGAAATCAGCCAACGGTCGTGATCGTTCCCGGCTTTCGCGATCACATGCCGGAACACTGGCAGTCGCTGCTTGCGGAGCGCCTGCAGCAGCAGGGGCGGGCGGTGCGCATCGTGCCGCAGATCGATCACGACAAGAGGTTGCGCCGCGCGAGAGTGGAGAACCTCGAGCGTGTCGTCAGCGACATCCCAGGGCCGGTCATCCTCGTCGCGCATAGCGTGGGCTGCCTGATTACCGTTCACTGGGCACAGGAGACGAAGTGCGCCGTGCAGGGCGCGCTGCTTGCTGCGCCGGCCGACTTTGACAACCCCTTGCCGCCCGGATACACCGATCCGCTGACGTTGGAAAAGGAAGGCTGGACCCCGATCCCACGCCGACAGTTGAAATTCCCGAGCATCGTGGTCGCAAGCCGCAATGATCCGCTCGGAAAATTCGAGCGAATCCAGGAACTGGCGCAGGCGTGGGGCAGTCGTTGCATCGACGCCGGGGAAGTCGGGCATCTCGGACCTGTGGATGGCTTTGGCACATGGCCGCTAGCGGAAGAACTGGTTCAGCAACTCTGAGTCAACGCATCGCGGCGCTGGCAACCAGCGCCGCGACTCACCGTCGATTCACCATCAGTCCGGCTTGAAGTGGATGGTGCGCAGCAACGCGCCCTGGCGCTCGTAGGACTCACGCACATCCTTGAGAAGCTCATCGGTGGTAGCCGGCGAACCGGGCTCCATACCCATGTCCTCGAGCCTTGGCCGGAGCGTCGGAGATTGCGTCACTTTGAGCGTCGCGTCGCGCATTTTCGCAATCACGGCTGGCGGCACGCCTTGAGCGGACCAGATCCCCATCCAGCTCACGTCCTGCAGGTCTGGATATCCCGACTCGGTAAAGGTCGGAACGTCAGGCAGTGCGGCCATTCGCCTGGGCGACGCCACCGCATAGGCCCTGAGCTTCCCCGCCTTGATGAATGGCAGCGAAGTCGCCGGACCGTCGAACATGAGCGGCACCTGTCCACCCATCACATCCTGCAGTGCGGCCGGTGAGCCCTTGTAGCTCACGGTGCCGGCATCGAGCCCGGCAACGCGATTGAACTGCACACCCATCGTCTGACCACGCGTGCCAACGCCAAAGTTCGCATAGTCGAATTTGCCCGGCTTCGACTTCACGTACCTGACCAACTCACCGAGATTTTTCGCGGGCAGGTTGGGATTCCCGACGAGAACGAGACCATATTGCGTAAGCTGAGCAATCGGGACGATGTCCTTGAACGGGTCGTATGACACCTTGATGGCAAGAGGCACCTCGGATGCGATCCCCTTCTGGATCAAGAGGAACGTGTAGCCGTCTCGCGGCGAAGCCAGCATGGTCTGGACGGCGATGGTGCCCCCCGCGCCCGCCTTGTAGTCGACGATGACCGGTTGGCCAAGCGAGGCCTGCAACTCGCGGGCAACGAGGCGTGCCACGATATCCGCCGTACCACCCGGGGGAGCGCCCACGAGTATCCGCACAGGCTTGGTGGGCCAGTCAGCGGCCCGGGCCGCTTCCATGGCCGGCAGCGCAGAACCAAGGACGAGTGCAAGCGCCATGGCCTGGCGGGCACCGCGGGTGATCCGTATCATCGGGGGCTCCTTTCTATCGGACGGGGGGCGTCATCGCCATCGCTGTGACGATTGCTCAAGGACTTCCCGAAGCGAATCATCCCGCCCTCCCCCCCTTCCCGCTTTGCCTATCGCGTCGTGATTTGGCCTTTGGCGACAGCCATGGCAGCGCGGAAACAGGGAATCGCCGATGAGGCGAATGCAGCGCAAACAACCTTGCTGCCGCGCCTGAAGCTCGGGGATTCCTCCCGCTTGACAACCCATTGCCGCTGTCTATCATGGGCTGTCTTTCTATGGTCAGTTCCCGATGTCGTTACTTGTCCGGGCCGCAGCCCTCACCAACTACAGCGAGGTCGCTCGTGCCGCCGGACTCGATCCGGTGCGGATGATGATGGACGCGGGAATCAGTCCGAGCGTGCTGCGCGAACCGGATCTCATGATTCCGGTCGAGCGTTACGGACGCCTGCTGCAGACCTCTGCAACCATGTCGGGCAACGAGAGTTTCGGGTTGGCCATGGCCGAGTCGCGCCTGCTGTCCAATCTCGGTGCGGTCGGCATGCTGATCCGCGACCAGGCGACGCTGCGTGACTCCCTCACCTTGCTGATGCGCTATCAACCGTTGCTCAACGGCGCGCAGTCGCTGGCGGTCGAGGATTGCGGCGGACGGGTCATCATTCGCGAGGTGCTGATCGCCGGCAACGCCCATCAGCCAACTCGCCAACGGGTTGAATTGGCGCTTGGGGTCATGGTGCGGTTGATACGTCAGCTCATCAAGGCAGACTGGCAGCCACAACGCGTGTGCCTGGAACATCCCGCGCCGCGCGACCTGAGCACGCACCACCGGTTCTTCGGTCCTCATGTCGAATTTGATTGTGACTTCAACGGCATCATCTGCGCGAAGGCCGATCTCGATGCACGCAACCCGTGGGCCGATCCGGCCATGGCGCGCTACGCACAGCAACTGATAGACGAGTCGGCCGTCATGCAACAGGCGACGATGCTCGAGGACGTGCGGCGCACCATCCTCCTGCTGTTGCCCAGTGGCCGCTGCAGCGCCGAGCAGGTCGCCGATCACCTCGGCGTCGTGTGCCGCACGGTCCAGCGCCGGCTGGCCGAGCGGGGGCAGAGCTTCTCGTCGATGGTCAATGAGATCCGCACGGAACTCGCGACGCGTCACGTCATAGAGAGCGATCGTCCATTGACCGAGGTGGCGACCCTCCTCGGCTTTTCCGCGCCGAGCGGATTCTCGCGCTGGTATCACGTGCAGTTCGGTTGCAGCCCCAAGGAGAGCCGGGCCGCGAATGGCACCGCACGCCGGCAGACCGCAGCCGCGCCAGCGAGCAATGCGTGATGCTGGCTGCCGCTGATCGCGTAAGTGGCGATCGGAGCATCAGCCACTAGCCAGCACGATCCGGCCGATCTCCTTCCTGCCGGTCTCCTTCCTGCCGGTCCATCCACCCAACGACAGTCACACGCGGCAGCCATCAGGCAATCCTGACCGGGCTTGCGCAATCACCCATGAAAAAACCCCGCGGGCGCTTCACGCGCACGCGGGGTTCATCGGACTTCAGTTCGTTCCTCGGCGTCGCCGCCGAGGAACATCGACACTTAGATCGACACCGTGTCCGCAACTTCCTTGAAGTCTTCGATCTGGTCGAAGTTCATGTACTTGTAGATCTTGTCGCCGTTGGCGTTCAGCACGCCCATGTCGGCCATGTACTCTTCCTTGTTCGGGATACGACCCAGGCGCGAGCAGATGGCAGCCAGTTCAGCGGAACCGAGATACACGTTCGTGTTCTTGCCCAGACGGTTCGGGAAGTTACGCGTCGAGGTCGACATCACCGTCGCGCCTTCGCGCACCTGTGCCTGGTTACCCATGCACAGCGAGCAACCCGGCATTTCGGTACGCGCGCCAGCCGTGCCGAACACGCCATAGTGGCCTTCCTCGGTCAGCTGCTTCTGGTCCATCTTGGTCGGCGGGGCAACCCACAGCTTCACGGGGATGTCGCGCTTGCCTTCCAGCAGCTTCGAAGCGGCACGGAAGTGGCCGATGTTGGTCATGCACGAACCGATGAACACTTCGTCGATCTTGGCGCCAGCCACGTCGGACAGCGTCTTCACGTCGTCCGGGTCGTTCGGGCAGGCCACGATCGGCTCGTGCACGTCGGCCAGATCGATTTCGATCACGGCGGCGTACTCGGCGTCGGTGTCCGGCTCCAGCAGCTTCGGATCGGCCAGCCATGCTTCCATGGCCTTGATACGGCGCTGCAGGCTGCGCGGGTCCTGGTAGCCTTCGGCGATCATCCACTTCAGCAGCGTGATGTTGCTGTTGATGTATTCGATGATCGGTTCCTTGTTCAGGCGCACCGAGCAACCAGCGGCCGAACGCTCGGCGGAGGCGTCGGACAGTTCGAAGGCCTGTTCCACCTTCAGGTCGGGCAGACCTTCGATTTCGAGGATACGGCCCGAGAAGATGTTCTGCTTGCCTTGCTTGGCCACGGTCAGCAGACCCTGCTTGATCGCGTACAGCGGAATGGCGTTGACCAGGTCACGCAGCGTCACGCCGGGCTGCATCTTGCCCTTGAAGCGGACCAGCACCGATTCCGGCATGTCCAGCGGCATCACGCCGGTGGCAGCGGCAAAGGCGACCAGGCCCGAACCGGCCGGGAAGCTGATACCGATCGGGAAGCGGGTGTGCGAGTCGCCGCCGGTGCCCACGGTGTCGGGCAGCAGCATGCGGTTCAGCCACGAGTGAATCACGCCGTCGCCCGGACGCAGCGAGATACCGCCACGGGTGCTGATGAACTGCGGCAGCGTGTGGTGCGTCTTCACGTCCACCGGCTTCGGATAAGCGGCGGTGTGGCAGAACGACTGCATCACGAGGTCGGCCGAGAAGCCCAGGCAAGCCAGATCCTTCAGCTCGTCGCGGGTCATCGGGCCGGTGGTGTCCTGCGAGCCCACCGAGGTCATCTTCGGTTCGCAGTACGTGCCCGGGCGGATGCCCTTGCCTTCGGCCAGGCCGCAGGCGCGGCCGACCATCTTCTGGGCCAGCGTGAAACCCTTGCCGGTGTCGACCGGGTTCTGCGGCAGGCGGAACAGCGTCGACGGGGCCAGGCCCAGCGACTCGCGGGCCTTGGCGGTCAGGCCACGGCCGATGATCAGCGGAATACGGCCACCGGCGCGCACTTCGTCGAACAGCACGTCCGACTTCACCTTGAATTCAGCGATGACTTCGCCGTTCTTCAGGGCCTTGCCTTCGTAGGGACGCAGTTCCACCACGTCGCCCATTTCCATCTTCGACACGTCGAGTTCGATCGGCAGCGCGCCGGCGTCTTCCATCGTGTTGTAGAAGATCGGAGCAATCTTGCTGCCCAGGCACACGCCACCGAAACGCTTGTTCGGCACGAACGGGATGTCTTCGCCGGTGAACCACAGCACCGAGTTGGTGGCCGACTTGCGGCTGGAGCCGGTACCGACCACGTCGCCGACGTAGGCCACCAGGTGGCCCTTGTCCTTCAGCGACTCGATGAACTTGACCGGGCCACGCTTGCCGTCTTCTTCCGGCTGGAACGCAGCGCCTTCGCGCTTGTTCTTCAGCATGGCCAGCGCGTGCATCGGGATGTCCGGGCGCGTGGTGGCGTCAGGGGCCGGCGACAGGTCGTCGGTGTTGGTTTCGCCCGGCACCTTGAACACGGTGATCGTCAGCGATTGCGGCAGTTCCGGACGGCTCGTGAACCATTCGGCGTCGGCCCAGCTTTGCAGCACGGCCTTGGCATTGGCGTTGCCCTTGTCCGCCTTTTCCTTCACGTCGTGGAAGGCGTCGAACATCAGCAGCGTCTTCTTCAGCGCCTCGGCGGCCACGGTGCCCACTTCGGCATCGTCCAGCAGCTCGATCAGCGGCGAGATGTTGTAGCCGCCCAGCATCGTGCCGAGCAGTTCGGTAGCGCGGGCGCGCGAGATCAGCGGGGTCTTTTCCGAACCCAGGGCCACGGCGGCCAGGTACGAGGCCTTGACCTTGGCGGCGTCATCCACGCCTGCAGGCACGCGATAGGTGATCAGGTCCAGCAGCGCCTGCTCCTCGCCCGCCGGGGGGTTCTTGATCAGTTCGATCAGGTCGGCGGTCTGCTTGGCGGTCAGAGGCAGAGGGGGAATGCCAAGCGCGGCGCGTTCGGCGACATGGGCGCGATAGGTATCAAGCATAGGAACCTGCTGGTAATAGGGTTGTAACGGTACTGCCGTCTCTGTGGGGACTGGCGCGCGAGGCGGCCAGTTGCGCGTGATTGTAGACCGAAGTCCCCGCCAGATCAAATGTCTTATATCTTATATAAGAGTTGAGGCGGGCAAACCTTTACAGATCAATTACTTATCAAAGTGCGAATCATCTGCCTCCGCAAGCACTTTACGGGAACCCCATCCGGTCACACGGTACCGCAAGCACGGACCCGGTGACTCGGCCGCCGTGCTGGTCTTAAGTTCCGCTCATCACATTCGTTAACCAGCAAGGAGGCGCAAATGGCGCTCCTATGCACCCGTGCGCCCGACGTCCGCCCAGCTCAAACGGCCAAGCTGAGCGGGATTCCCCCTTTTTATCGGCCCTTTGCTTGCCTGCAATTCGGGAAGAATGCAGGCATTCCGACACAGGCATCTCATGGCGAACACGCTTTCCCCCTCCCAGACCGGTGGCACCTCGAGCAAGCGCGGCCGGCTCCTGCTGATCGGCGGCGGTGTGCTGGTGGTGGCGCTGGGCGTTGGCGGCTTCGTGCTGGGCAACATCATCGGTGGCAGCCGCCAACCGGCGGCTCCTGCTGCCCCGGTGGTGCCGCCGCCGATCTTCGTGCCGCTGGATGCGTTCACCGTGAACCTCAAGAGCGAGGATGGTGACCGTTTCCTGCACACCGGCCTGTCTCTGAAGGTGGCGGACAGCGACACCCAGGCACGCCTGTCGCAGTACCTGCCCGAAGCGCGCAGCCGCATCCTGCTGCTGCTGTCGGCACGCCAGCCAGCCGATCTCGCCACCGTCGAGGGCAAGCAGAAGCTCGCACGCGACATCCAGGCGACCATCAGCCAGCCGTTTGCCGCAGGCCTGCCGCCCCAGAAGATCCTGGACGTCTTGTTTACATCGTTCGTGGTGCAGTAAGCCGTGTGCCTGCCTCGCGAACCCTGAACCAAATCCGATATGAAACTGCCCGCCGAACTTCACCTCTGCCGCCGCATCGCGCGCGCCGCCTGAAGCCGGCCATGGACCGTTTCATCCTTAAAGCCGTTCACGGGGCAGGACACTAGATGGCCTACGACAAGTTCCTCTCGCAGGACGAGGTAGACGAACTACTGAAAGGCGTATCGGGCGAATCCGATGCGCCGGTGGCAAGCGTGCCCGTCGCCGACGATGGCGGCGTGCGTCCGTACAACCTGGCCACCCAGGAGCGCATCGTCCGGGGCCGCCTGCATACGCTCGAGATCATCAACGAGCGTTTTGCCCGCGCCCTGCGCACCGCGCTGTTCAACTTCATCCGCCGCGGCGCCGACATCTCGGTTGGCACCGTGCGGATCGAGAAGTACGGCGATTTCGTGCGCAACCTGCCGGTCCCGACCAACCTGAACCTGGTCCACATGAAGCCGCTGCGGGGCACCGCGCTATTCGTGTACGACCCGAACCTGGTGTTTCTCGTCGTCGACAACCTGTTCGGCGGCGATGGCCGCTTCCACACCCGTGTGGAAGGCCGCGACTTTACGCAGACCGAGCAGCGCATCATCCGCCGCATGCTCGACCTCACGCTTTCCAGCTACGGCCAGGCCTGGCGCACCGTGCATCCAATCGAGTTCGACTATGTCCGCTCGGAGATGCACACGAAGTTCGCCAACGTCGCCGGCCCGAACGATGCCGTGGTTACCACCGCGTTCCACATCGAACTGGGCGCCGTGGGCGGGCAGCTTCATATCTGCATCCCGTTCTCGATGATCGAGCCACTGCGCGATCTGCTGATGAACCCGCTGCAGGACGAGGTCGAGGTGGACAAGCGCTGGCTCGGCCAGCTCTCCAACCAGCTACGTGCCGCCGAAGTGGAACTGGTGGCCGAATTCACGCACCTGCGCAGCACCGTGGCCGAGGTTCTGGCCATGCGCGAAGGCGACGTGTTGCCGATCGAACTGCCGGAACACATCTTCGGCAAGGTGAACGGCGTGCCCGTCATGCAGTGCGGCTTCGGCACCATGAACGGCCAGTACGCGCTGCGCGTGGAACGGATGCTCAATTACCAAGACAGCGATTCCAACAAGGAAACCGATCATGACTGACGGCACCCAGGACAAGCCGGTCGATCCAATGGACGACTGGGCCAGCGCCCTCGCGGAGCAGACCAGCGCCGAGCAGGCAACGTCCGCTGCCGCGCCGGCGCCCAGCGCTGCCGCACCGAC
>NZ_ANKP01000056.1:0-45441 GCF_000319775.1 Cupriavidus sp. HMR-1 | reverse complement strand
CGCGCGCGTCGGCGCGTCCGGTGGCCGGGCTGGCAGTGGGGCAGCGTGCCGATTTCGTCGTGCTGGATGGCAATCATCCGACGCTGGCCGGCCTGGACGGCGCACGCGCGTTGGCCACGCACGTGTTCGCCAGCCACGGACATGAGACACTAGCGGAAGTCCGCACTGGCGGCATGTGCCGCGTGCAGCATGGCGTGCATCCGCAACAGGCGGAGGCAGGCCGGTTGTTCGCCGAGGCGCGTGCTCACCTGCTGGCCGACTGAGCCAGACCGACCGAGCCTGGACTGCAATCCCGAAGCCCCAGAGACAACGATGTCCTTCACCACCGATATCCCCGCTTTCACCCTGCATCGCGGCACACGCCCGCTGCTGGTGTCGATGCCGCACGTTGGCACCCATCTTCCCGCGAAACTGGCCGAGCGCCTGACGCCCGAGGCCCGCACCGTGCCCGACACCGACTGGCACATGGATCGCGTCTACGAATGCGCGCGCGAACTGGGTGCGTCGATCCTGATGGCCACGCATTCGCGCTATGTCATCGACCTGAACCGTCCGCCCGATAACCAGAACCTGTACCCGGGCCAGGACACCACGGGCCTGTGCCCGGTCGATACGTTCGACAAGACGCCGATCTACGCCGATGGCACGAACGGGCCGGACGATGCGGAAGTCGCGCTGCGCCGTGGCGCAGTCTGGCACCCGTACCACAACGCGTTGCAGGAAGAGCTGGCGCGTCTGCGTGCCGAGCATGGGACGATTGGCCTCTGGGAAGCGCATTCGATCCGCTCGATGCTGCCGCGCTTCTTCGAAGGCAAGCTGCCGGATTTCAATCTGGGCACGGCCGATGGCAAGAGTTGCGACGCTGGCCTGGCCGCCGAACTGATCGCGATCGCCGATGCGGTGCCGAACCATACCGCAGTGCTCAATGGCCGCTTCAAGGGCGGGTATATCACGCGCCAGTATGGCAACCCGGCACAGGGCGTGCACGCGGTCCAGCTCGAGCAGACGCAGTCGTCCTACATGGAAGAGGTGTACCCGTTCGCGTACAGCGAGGCCAAGGCCGCCGCGATCCAGCCCGCTATCCGCAAGATGCTGGAGACGATGCTGGCGTTTGTCGAAGCGCGCTGATGCGCCTGCGGTGTTCGCTCCTCTCCCGCTTGCGGGAGAGGAGCGGGGGCCAGCGGTTCAACATGCCATCCGTCGCATCCTGAACCGCCATATCCGCTCCCGCGCCTGGGAGCGCGAGACTACTTCCCGCTGGCGATCCGGTCCTGAATATGCTGCGCGCGCGCAGCCGAACCGGGGTGCGAACTCAGCATGCTCGACTGGCCGCCATCGAGCTTGGCCAGTTTCTGGAATGCCGTGACAAGCGCCTGGCGGTTGGCGCCGTTCTTGGTGAGCAGGTCGAACGAGTAATCATCGGCCTGGCTCTCCTGCCGCTGCGAGAACTGCGCATTGACGAGCTGCTCGCCGAGCGCACCCAACTGCGACGACGACAGCGCGGTCAACGTGGCGTTGCCCGTCGAACCGAGCAGTCCGCGCGCGGCGGCGGTGGAATAGGCCACTTGCATTGCCGACTTGGTATGGCCCAGCGCCACGTGGCCGATCTCGTGGCCGAGCACGCCGCGCACTTCGTCGTCACTCATCATGTCCATCAGCCCGCTATAGACCCGCACGCAACCATTGGCCATGGCCCACGCGTTGACATCCTTGGTCATGTAGACCTTCGCATCGAGCGGCAGCCCGGTGTTCTGCAGACCGCTCATGATTTTCACGAGCCGTTTCGAATAGGTGCTGTCCGGCGTGGCCAGCGTGTTCTGCTTGTCCATCTGGGTGCAGGACTGGTCGGACAGTTGCTTGACGTTGGCATCGCTGAGTGTGGCGGCCGAGAACATGCTGGTGCCAGCCTGGGTGAGGCTATCCATATTGGCGCCGGCGCAGCCAGCCAGTAGTGTGGCGCAGGCGACGGCCGCGGTTGTGGCGGTAAGTCGGATCATCTTCATTCCCTGTGTTGCAGTTATCGAGGATTGTTCGTGCCGGCGGGTCTTCGACGGGCCCGCTCGATCGCACGGTAGAAGAATAAGCAACGGATGCGCCTTTGCGCCAGCGGGCGATGTCTTACGTATTCGTGCGCAGGCTGCACGATCGGCTCGGTGAGCCGCAGTACGCCGAAGTGCAGGGCTTCGACCGGGCCAGTGACAAGCCGGGCTCCGTCTGGCTATGCGCGGATGGCGAGGGGGAGGGCAGCAAGACCGCCACGGATTCCTTCCTGCTGCATGGCGGCGCCGAGCGGGCCAAGCGGAAGGTATCTGGAATCGAGGGCACGGACCGGGGGCACCCGGGTCCGAGGGGCAGCGATGGTTACTCAAGCACCGATGCCGGCGCCAGGGGCAACCCGTTCAATGCCGAGGGCAAGGTCGAAGACTGGAGCGTGGGTTTCGCCATGCCTGAATCCCTCCACGCGGGCGGTGGATAGGGTGGCAAGGGAATCGTTGGGGGAGTTGGTGCCCGGGGTCGGACTCGAACCGACACGCCTTGCGGCGGGGGATTTTGAGTCCCCTGCGTCTACCTGTTTCACCACCCGGGCTGGGTATCTGGCGATGGGCGAGAAAGCCTGTCGCACTACGATGAATCGCGGATTATGCCGGAAATCGCCCAGTCGGACAACCCGGGGCGGGTTTGGCGTCAGCGTCCGCGCCGGGCGTTGGTGGCGCGGCTGCGGTCGTAGAAGCCGGGCGGCTTGCGGGCGATCCAGCGGATGAAATCGGCGATGGCTGGATGGGCGCGCAGCGCGTTCCAGTCGTGATAGGTCGTGGCCAGTTCCGCCTCGGTGAAGACCGAGTGGATTTTCTGGTGGCAGACGCGGTGCATTGGCACGACTGCGCGGCCGCCGTGGCTGCGTGGCACAGGGTGGTGGAGGTCGGTTGTGGCGTCGTCCAGCAACCTGCGGCCGCATAGCGGGCAGAGCGATCCGGCTGCGGTTGGCGCTTCGGGGGGCGGGCCGAGTTGGCCATCGTGGCCTTCTCGCAGACGGCGCTTGACGACCATTGGTATTCCTGTGGAGTCAGGGAGGGGCGGCAGTTGCGGTAGGATAGCGCGCAACCGCGCCTTGCGGTGCCCCCCCCCCCGAGATGCCACTGGAGCCGAGTGCCATGTCAGTCCAGCCGCCCCTGGATGTTGCCCCTGCCGCCACGTTTGCCGCATTGGCTGAACTCCCTTCGCAGGACCCCGCGTTTTACGCGCAGCAGTACAACAATCGCGCGAACGTGCCCGAGAATCCCGTACACATGGCGCGCTGGGCGGCGGATTCGGCGCTGGCGCGGGCCGGTGCGATCGAGTATTTCGAGGATCTGTCCTACGGAGAGGCGGATTCGCCACTGGTCGCCACCGAGACATACGACTATTTCCCGGCCATGCACGTGCCGGATGGCACGCGTCCGCCATTGCTGGTATTCCTGCACGGTGGCTACTACCGGGCGCTGGACAAGCGCGATCATAGTTTCGTGGCCAGCGTGCCGACTCGGCGCGGCGTGTCGGTGGCGGTTGTCAACTATGCGCTGTGTCCGGACGTGACCGTTGAAACGATTGTGCGTCAGGCACTGGAGGCGGTGGCATGGCTGTATCGCCAGGCTGATGCGCTGGGCCATGACCCGGATCGCATCTTCCTGGCCGGACATTCGGTGGGTGGCCATCTAGTGACCATGCTGATGACGGCGCTGTGGCCGCAGGTCGGCGCCGATCTGCCGGTGGATCTGGTCAAGGGTGGCCTGTCGATCAGCGGTTTGTACGATCTGGAGCCGCTGCGTCGCGCCAAATTCCTGCAGGCCGATCTGAAGCTTACGGACTCGGACATCGCGCGCATGTCGCCGGCCTTCATGCCGCCGGCCACGCGCGCGCCGCTGATCACGGCCGTGGGTGAACTGGAGTCGAGCGAGTATCACCGCCACAACGCGCTGATTCGCGCGGCATGGCCCGATAATGTGCGCGAGCCAATCGCGCTGCCGGGCCGCCATCATTTCAATGCGATGGATGACCTGATGCGCGACGACAGTCCGATGATGCGCGCGCTGTTGGGGATGATCGCGGGATTTTGAACGGCCTGGTGGGGCCGAGGGCGAGCGGACGCCAGTCGCTCGCCTACTGGGTGACCCCACAGGGTGACTTTCGTCAGCCCTTCAGTTCCAGCACCTTCAGCAGCGACGACGTATCGTCCTTGCCCCAACCCTGGTCCATCAACTCGCCGAGTTGCGCCGACGTGGCGCGCATCGCTGGCAACTCAAGCCCGATCTCGGTGGCGATGTCGGCCGCGAGTCCGAAATCCTTGGCATGGAGCCGCGACTCTATGCCGGCGGAGAAATCGCGCGTCACCATCTTCGGGCCGAGCATGTCGAGCATACGGCTGCCGGCCATGCCGGTGGCCATTGCCTGGAACACCTTGGCAGTGTCCACGCCCTGCGCGCCGGCAAAGCGCATGGCTTCGGCGATGCCTTCGATATTGACCACCTGGGCGATCTGGTTGCACAGCTTGGCCACCTGGCCTGCGCCGCTGTCGCCGATGTGCGTGATGGTCTTGCCGATCTGCTCCAGCAGCGGACGCACCTTTTCCAGCACCTCAGCCTTGCCGCCGACCATGATCGTCAGCGTGGCGGCTTGCGCTCCCACCGTGCCGCCCGATACCGGACAGTCCAGCGCCTCGATGCCGCGCGCTGCCAGCGCTTGCGCGATCTCGCGCGTGACGATCGGCGAGATGGTGCTGTGGTCGACGCAGATCGTGCCTGGCGCGGCGCCTTCCACCACGCCGTTCTGGCCGAGCAGCACTTCGCGCACGTCCTCGGACGATGTCACGTTGGTGAAGACGACAGCCGCTCCTTGCGCGGCTTCCGCGGGCGTGAAGAACGGTTCCGCGCCCAACTGGCGCGCGGCATCGGCCGCTTCGGGTCGGCGCACAAAGGCGCGCACGGTATGGCCGGCGCGGATCAGGTGGCCCACCATCGGCGCGCCCATCGCGCCCAGGCCAATAAATGCTACGGTGGTCATGAATGCTTCCTCGAACTTGTCTTACTTGTCGCCTGCGTAGGCGAACTTGCCATTGCGCACCACGCCCATCACGCGGGCACGCTGGTCGAAACCTTGATGATCCTGCGCGCTCAGGTTGAGCACGCCATTGGGCACGGTCAGGTTGTGCGTCGATTCGATCGCGTCACGCAGCGCGGCGCGGAACGCTGGCGTGCCAGGCTGCGCGCCGCTCTTGAGCGCGCGTCGGCTGGCATCGTCGAGCAGCAGCCATGCGCCCCACGCATCGCCAGCGAACTGCGTCACCGTATCCGGCCCGTGCTTCGCTTCATAGCGCGTGACGAAATCGAGTGCCACCTTCTTCACCGGATGGCTATCGGGCAACTGCCGCGCCACCACCACCGGCCCGGTCGGAAAGAGCGTGCCCTCGACGTCCTTGCCACCCACGCGCAGGAAGTCCCACGACGCAATGCCGTGGGTCTGGTAGATGCGGCCCTTGTAGCCGCGCTCGCCGAGTGCCTTCTGAGGCAGCACTGCCGGCGTGCCCGAGCCCGCGATCAGGATGGCATCGGGATTCGCCGACATCAGCTTCAGTATCTGCCCGGTCACCGAAGTATCGGTGCGCCCGAAGCGCTCGTTGCCCACCACGCGCAGGCGACGGATCTCGGCCATCTTCGAAAACTCGCGCCACCAACTTTCGCCGTAGGCATCGTTGAAGCCGATGAAGCCCACCGTCTTCACGCCCTGGTTGGTCATGTGCTCGGTCAGGATCGTCGCCATCAGGGCGTCGTTCTGCGGCATCTTGAATGCCCAGCGGCGGCGTGCGTCGCCGGGCGGCTCGATGATCGAAGCCGAGGCGGCCAGCGCCACCATCGGCGTCCCGCTCTCGGCAATGGCGTCGAGCGCGGCAATCGCGTTTGGCGTGATGTTGGGGCCGACGATCACATCGACCTTGTCCTCGGCGATGAGCTTGCGCACGTTGCGCACGGCAGCAGCCGGGTCAGTGGCGTCGTCGAGCACGATGTACTGCGCGCGCAGGCCGCCAAGCGTCTGCGGCCACATCTGCACCGTGTTGCGCGACGGGATGCCGATCGCGGCGGCGGGCCCAGTGGTCGACAGGTCGACGCCGACGCGGATATCGGCATGGGCCGACCCCGAGGCGACACCAAAAGACAACATGGACATCACTGGCAGCAGCAGCTTGCGCAGACGCATCGGCGAACTCCCGGACGAGACAGGATCGTGAAGAGGACGGCTTCGGGGACCGCTTTGGGGACGACCGGCCGGATTACTTCGCAGCCAGTCTCCACAGCGACGTAATCTCGGCCTTGCGCGCGGCGAAGAGCGGGTCGTCGGCATCGGCGGCCTTCGGGTGGCGCGGGCGGATGTCAGAGCGGCCAAGCACCTTGAGCCCCGCCGCATCGATCCAGCCAAGCAGTTCGTCGCGCGTGCGCAGGCCCAGATGTTCGGCAAAGTCCGACAGGATCAGCCAGCCCTGGCCATCCGGCGTCAGATGCGCGGCCAGGCCGTTCAGGAAGCCGCGCAGCATCCGGCTGTCCGGGTCGAACACGGCGTGCTCGATCGGCGAACTCGGGCGTGCGGGTACCCATGGCGGATTGCAGACCACGAGCGGCGCGCGGCCTTCGGGGAACAGGTCGGCTTCGATGATCTCGACGTCGCCCGTCAGTCCAAGCCGCTCGATGTTGGCGCGGGCGTTGCCGAGCGCGCGGGCGTCCTGGTCGGTGCCCACCACGCGCTTCACGCCGCGCTGGGCCAGCAGCGCCGCGAGCACGCCGGTGCCGGTGCCAATGTCGAACGCCAGGGTGCCCGATGGCAGCGGTTCTTTCGCCACGAGGTCGATGTACTCGCCGCGCACAGGCGAGAACACGCCATACCACGCGTGGATGCGGTCGCCGAGCGCGGGGATTTCGACGCCTTTCTTGCGCCATTCGAATGCGCCGATCAGGCCGAGCAGTTCACGCATCGACGCCACGTACGGCGCGTCGGACGGGCCGTAGACCTGCTCGCAGGCTTCATGCACATCGGGCGCGCGGCGCAGCGGCACCACGTGGCCGGCCTCGAACGGCAGCAGCAACATGCCCAGCGTGCGGGCCCGCTGCGACTGGGCGAGCCGGTGCTTGTGGAACGCCTCGGTGAGGCTGGCGGCCGGCTTCGGCGCCTTTTTCGGCTTGCGATCGACGCGCCGTGCCATCGCCTGCAGCAACTGGCGTGCGTTCTGGAAGTCGCCGCGCCAGAGCAGGGCGGTGCCTTCGCTGGCCAGACGGAACGCGGTATCGGCCGGCGTCTGGTCGTCGGCGATCACCACGCGTTTCGGCGGGGGCAGGCCGGCTTCCGAACGCCACATCGCGCTGCGCTCGGCGCCGTCTTCGGTCCAGTGGATCGTCGGGAGGGAATCAGTGACTGACATATATATAGGGCAGGGTGCTTCGAGCGATGCTCAGAGTTCGTAGGCTTCGTGGTCGCCCGACATCGCCTGTTCCACCAGCTTGCGGTTCAGGGTCGGCGAGAACAACTCGATGAATGTATAGACGAAGCTGCGTAGATAGGCCCCCTGCTTGACGGCCAGGTGGGTGACATTGGTGCCGAACAGGTGGCCGGCGGGAAGGCCGCGCAGGTTGCGGTCACGTTCGGGGTCGTAGGCGAGGCCGGCCACGATGCCGACACCCAGGCCAACCTCGACGTACGTCTTGATGACGTCGGCGTCGATGGCCTCCAGCACGATGTCTGGCTGGAGATGGCGCAACTCGAATGCCTTGTCGATCTTGGGCCGGCCAGCAAAGTTCACGTCATAGGTGATCAGCGGAAAGGTGGCCAGGTCTTCCAGCGTCAGGTGCTTTTTCTCCAGCAGTGGATGGTCAGGTGGCGTAATCACCATGTGCTGCCACTGGTACCCGGGCAGCGACACCAGGCTCTTGTCGCCCGAGATGCCCTCGGTGGCGATGCCCAGGTCGGCCTGGTCATGCAAGATCATGTCGGCGATCTGCGCCGGATTGCCCTGCTGGATCGACAGCCGCACCTTCGGGTAGCGCTTGGTGAACTCGCTGATCACGCGCGGCAGCGCGTAACGGGCCTGGGTATGGGTGGTGGCGATGGTGAAGTTGCCCTGATCCTGTGCCGCATAGTCCTTGCCTACGCGCTTCAGGCTTTCCACTTCCTGCAGGATCTTCTCTACCGAGGTCAGGATGCGCCGCCCCGGTTCGGTCAGGCTGCGGATCCGTTTGCCGTGTCGTGTGAAGATATCGACACCTAGCTCCTCTTCCAGTTCGATAATCGCCTTGGAAACGCCGGGTTGTGACGTATAGAGCGCCTTTGCGGCCTCTGTCAGGTTGAAATTCTGACGGACAGCCTCACGCACAAAGCGGAATTGATGAAGGTTCATATAACTGCGTCCGTATAAACAAACAACTTCTTATTAGTTTGAGGTATGAGGCGAGTTTATTACGATTCTCGAACTTTGTTAAACGTTCGGCCTGCCCGTATTCCGTCCAGCCCCCAGCCTGTATAGGTGACGCGGACGAGGGGAAAGCCGGGCAACTCGAGAATCCCCCCCGATGTCCCTTGCCTATACCGTTTCCGGTCTGCTGGTAGGTCTCCTGGTCGGTCTGACCGGAGTCGGCGGGGGTTCGCTCATGACGCCGCTGCTGACGCTGCTGTTCGGCTTCTCGCCGGCCACCGCAGTGGGCACCGACCTGGCGTTTGCCTCGATTACCAAGGGCTTCGGCACGCTGGCCCACCGCGCGCACGGCCATGTGCAGTGGCAGGTGGTGCGCCGCCTGTGCGTGGGCAGCCTGCCGGCCGCCGTGGCCGCCATCCTCGTGCTCAAGAGCGCGGGTGAACTCAATGCGCAGTGGCTCCACGCGATCCGCGTGACGATCGGTGTGTCGGTTCTGCTGACCGTGCTGTCGCTGCTGTTCCGCAAGCAGATGCTGGCGTGGCTGGCGCGCAACCCGCGCTTCCAGCTCGAAGGCCGCAAGCAGGTGGTGGCCACCGTGCTGGTGGGCGCCGTGATCGGCGTGCTGGTGACGGTGTCGTCAATCGGTGCTGGCGCCGTGGGCGCGACGCTGATCCTGCTGCTGTATCCCCATATGAAACCGGCCGAAGTGGCTGGTACCGATATCGCCTACGCCGTGCCGCTCACGGCCGTGGCAGGCCTGGGCCACGTGTGGCTCGGCACGGTCGACTGGAATTTGTTGCTGGCGCTGCTGGTGGGCTCGATCCCCGGCATCTGGCTCGGTGCGCAACTGTCGCGGGCACTGCCCGAGCGGATCGTGCGCGCCGCACTTGCCACGACGCTGACGCTCGTGGCCATCAAGCTCGTTTCATGAGACCGGTTATGAATGATTCAGGCGTCGTTACGCGGCCTTGCCAGAACCGCTTCGCTTCATTCCTGACCAACCTCCCTACAGTTACCGAATACTGAACGGACCCACACCATGTATCAGTACGATCAATATGACCAGCGTATCGTCCAGGAGCGCGTTGCCCAGTTCCGTGACCAGGTGCGTCGCCGCCTGTCCGATGAGCTGACCGAGGAAGAATTCCTGCCGCTGCGCCTGCAGAACGGCCTGTACATGCAGCGTCACGCCTACATGCTGCGCGTGGCGATTCCGTACGGCCTGCTGGCCTCGAAGCAGATGCGCATGCTGGCCCATATCGCCCGCACCTACGACCGCGACTACGGCCATTTCTCTACACGTCAGAACATCCAGTACAACTGGATGGACCTGGAGCGCGTGCCCGACGTGCTGGACGACCTCGCCAGCGTCGAGATGCACGGCATCCAGACCTCCGGCAACTGCGTGCGCAACATCACCACCGACCAGTTCGCCGGCGTAGCGCCGGACGAGACGGTGGACCCGCGCGTGCTGGCCGAACTGCTGCGCCAGTGGAGCACGTTCCAGCCCGAATTCGCGTTCCTGCCGCGCAAGTTCAAGATCGCCATCTCGTCGTCGGCCGATGACCGCGCCGTGGTGCAGATGCACGATATCGGCATCTATGCGTACAAGAACGCCGCTGGCGAGACGCGCCTGCGCATCCTGGCTGGTGGAGGTCTGGGTCGCACGCCGATTCTGGGCACGATCATCAAGGAAGATCTGCCGTGGCAGCACATGCTGACCTATGTGGAGTCCGCGATCCGTGTGTACAACCGCTACGGCCGCCGCGACAACAAGTACAAGGCCCGCATCAAGATCCTGGTGAAGGCCATCGGCGCCGAGAAGTTCGCCGCCGAAGTGGAAGAGGAGTGGAAGTTCAGCAAGGACGGCCCTGGCACGCTGACGCAGGCCGAGTTCGACCGCGTGGCGCAGTACTTCCAGCCGCCCGCCTACGAAAAGCTGCCCGACACCGACGCATCGTTCGAAAAGCACCTGCTTGAGAACAAGGCGTTCGCACGCTGGGTCAACCGCAACGTGCACGCGCACAAGGTGCCGGGCTATGCATCCGTGACGCTGTCGACCAAGCCGGGCCCGGTGTCGCCCCCGGGCGATGCCACGTCCGCGCAAATGGACACGGTTGCCGATTTCGCTGATCGCTATGGCTATGGCGAACTGCGCGTGGCGCATGAGCAGAATCTGGTGCTGCCCGACGTGAAGAAGCGCGACCTGTTCGCGCTGTGGGAAGACGCGAAGAAGGCCGGTCTGGCCACGGCCAACATCGGCCTGCTGACCGACATCATCGCCTGCCCGGGCGGCGACTTCTGCTCGCTGGCCAACGCCAAGTCGATTCCGATCGCGCTGGCGATTCAGGAGCGTTTCGACAACCTCGACTACGTCTACGACCTTGGCGACATCTCGCTGAACATCTCGGGTTGCATCAACGCCTGCGGCCACCACCACGTCGGCAATATCGGCGTGCTGGGCGTCGACAAGGATGGCGCCGAGTGGTACCAGGTCACGATCGGCGGCGCCCAGGGCAATGACACGGCGCTGGGCAAGGTGATCGGCCCGTCGTTCAGCGCCCACGAGATGCCTGATGTGGTGTCGCGCATCATCGAGACATTCGTGGCCAACCGCGTTGGCGACGAGCGCTTTATCGAAACCGTTGGCCGGATTGGCATCGCGCCGTTCAAGGAACGGGTGTACGCGGACAAGCAGCGCGAAGAGCGCGCCGAAGCCTGACGAACGGAGTTACCGAACATGGCAAAGATCATTCAACTGCAACGCGACGCCGCCGAATTCCGTCCTGTCATCGTCGACGATAGCTGGACCGTGCTGCGTGCCACCGAAACCGAACCGCTCGACGAGGCAAAGATCGCTGCCGTCGCGCAAGGCACCGACGCCGTGCTGTTCCCGCTGTTGGTGTGGAAGGCGAACGAAGCCCTGCTGGCTGGCCGCGACAAGGCCATCACCGGCGTGTGGCTGGCGCCGGAAGACGAGCCGGGCGACGTCGAAGCGCTGTTCGATCGCGTATCGGTCGTGGCCGTGGACTTCCCGGTGTTCCGCGATGGCCGCGGTTTCTCGTCGGCCTATCTGCTGCGCACGCGCTACCACTGGGCAGGCCAGTTGCGCGCGATCGGCGACGTGCTGCGCGATCAGCTCAACTTTATGAAGCGCTGTGGCTTCGACACTTTCGCGGTGCGCGCCGACAAGAACATCGACGACGCGCTGAAGGGCTTCACCGAGTTCACGGTGGCCTACCAGGCTTCGGTGGACGAGCCGCTACCGCTGTTCCGCCGCGCACGCGCTGACGTGACCGCCCGGGGCGCGGCATGAGCGCCGTGATCTCCGAGATCCCCATCGTCGACGGTTCGGTGTCGTCGCTGCGCCCCCCAGCGCTGTGGACGAAGCCGGCGTACACCGGCACGATCGAGGCGCTCGAAGTGAAGGAACGTGAACTGGCCGAACGCCTGTCCGGCATCGCGGCACGTTTCTTCCGCGCGCGCTTCGCCACGAGCCTGGCCGCCGAAGACATGGTGCTGACCGACGCGATCCTGCGCGGCAGCCCGGCCGTGCGTGCCGGCATCCGCGTGTTCACGCTGAACACCGGCCGCCTGCATGCCGAGACGCTGGCAGTGCTGGACAAGGTCGAGACGCACTACGGCTACACGATCGAGCAGTTTACGCCCGACCAGGAAGCCGTGGAGAACTACCTGAAGAAGAATGGCCTGAACGCCTTCTACGACAGCGTGGACCTGCGCAAGAGCTGCTGTGGCATCCGCAAGGTGGAACCGCTCAATCGCGCGCTTTCGCACGCCGATGCGTGGATGACGGGCCAGCGCCGCGAGCAGGCCGTGACGCGCGCCGAACTGCCGTTCGAGGAAACGGACGAGTCGCGAGGCATTCCCAAGTTCAATCCGCTGGCCGACTGGACCGAGGCCGAAGTGTGGGCGTACCTGTCGCGCCACAACGTCCCGGTCAACGCGCTGCACGAGAAGGGCTATCCGAGCATCGGTTGCGAGCCCTGTACGCGGGCGGTCAAGGCCGGCGAGGATGTGCGCGCCGGACGGTGGTGGTGGGAGAGCAAGGACTCGAAAGAGTGCGGGCTCCACGAACAGAACGTCAAGCACTGAACAGAATATTTGAGGCCGAGAACGACATGGGCATCATGAACGACATCGCAAGCGCAGGCATCCCCGCCAACGTGGAACACCTGCTGCAGGTCCAGAACGACCACCTCGACCGGCTCGAAGCCGAATCGATCTACATCATCCGCGAGGTGGTGGCCGAGTGCCACAACCCGGCGCTGCTGTTCTCCGGCGGCAAGGATTCGATCGTCATGCTGCATCTGGCGCTCAAGGCCTTCCGCCTGGGCGACCGCAAGGTGGAGCTGCCGTTCCCGCTGGTCCACATCGACACCGGCCACAACTATCCGGAAGTGATCCAGTTCCGCGACCAGCGCGTGGGCGAACTGGGCGCGCGCCTGGTGGTGGGCCACGTCGAGGATTCGATCAAGCGCGGCACCGTGCGCCTGCGCAAGGAAACCGATTCGCGCAACGCCGCACAGGCTGTGACGCTGCTGGAAACGATCGAGGCTCACAAGTTCGACGCGCTGATGGGCGGTGCCCGTCGCGATGAAGAAAAGGCTCGCGCCAAGGAACGCATCTTCTCGTTCCGCGACGAGTTCGGCCAGTGGGACCCGAAGGCCCAGCGCCCGGAACTGTGGAGCCTGTACAACGCCCGCATGGCCCAAGGCGAGCAGATGCGCGTGTTCCCGATCTCGAACTGGACCGAACTCGACGTGTGGCAGTACATCGCCCGCGAAAACCTGGCCCTGCCGCCGATCTACTACGCGCACGAGCGCGAAGTGGTGCGCAAGAACGGCCTGCTGGTGCCGGTGACGCCGATTACGCCGAAGCAGGATGGTGATGTGAGCGAAGTGCTGTCGGTCCGCTTCCGCACCGTGGGCGACATCAGCTGCACGTGCCCGGTGGCTAGCACCGCGGCCACGCCGGTGGAGATCATCGCGGAGACCGCGGTGACCGAGATCACCGAGCGCGGCGCCACCCGCATGGACGACCAGACGAGCGAAGCGTCGATGGAACGCCGGAAAAAAGAAGGCTACTTCTAAATCGACGCAGCAGAGGAATACGACAATGTCTCACCAATCCCAACATCAAGGCCTGCTGCGTTTCATCACCGCGGGCTCCGTGGACGACGGCAAGAGCACGCTGATCGGCCGTCTGTTGTTTGACAGCAAGGCAGTCCTGTCCGATCAGCTCACCGCGCTGGCCAACGCCAAGAACAAGCGCACCGCTGGCGAGCAGATCGACTTCTCGCTGCTGACCGACGGCCTCGAGGCCGAGCGAGAGCAGGGCATCACGATCGACGTGGCTTACCGCTATTTCTCGACCGCGCGCCGCAAGTTCATCATTGCCGATACGCCGGGCCACGAGCAGTACACGCGCAACATGGTGACGGGCGCCTCGACCGCGCACGCCGCCATCGTGCTGGTGGATGCCACGCGTGTCACGGTCAAGGACGGCCGCGCCGAGCTGCTGGCCCAGACCAAGCGTCACTCGGCCATCCTGAAGCTGCTGGAACTGCAGCACGTGATCGTCGCCGTGAACAAGATGGACCTGGTTGACTACAGCGAGCAGCGCTTCAACGAGATCCGCGCCGCCTACATCGAACTGGCCGCGCAACTGGGCCTGAAGGATGTGACCTACGTGCCGGTGTCGGCACTGCGTGGCGACAACATCGTCCATGCCAGCGACGCCATGCCGTGGTACCAGGGCGAGCCGCTGCTGCCGCTGCTGGAATCGCTGCCGGTGGAAGATGTGGCGCCGGTAGGCGATGCCGCGCTGCGCTTCCCGGTGCAACTGGTGGTTCGCCAGGACGGTTCCGCCGCCGACGACTTCCGTGGCTACGCTGGCCGTGTGGAAGCCGGCACGGTCCGCGTGGGCCAGAAGCTGCGCGTGCTGCCCGCCAATCGCGAAGCCGTGGTGGCCGAAGTGCTGACGCCGAATGGATCGGCCGATTCCGCCAGCGCCGGCGACACCGTCACGGTGCGTCTGGCCGAAGACGTCGATGTATCGCGTGGTGACATGTTCGTGTCGGCCGATACCGCCGCCGAATCGGCGAAGAAGCTGACGGCCGACCTGTGCTGGTTCGACGACGAGTCGCTGAACCCGTCGCGCAAGTACGTGCTCAAGCACACCACGGCCAGCGTGTTCGCGCGCGTGTCGGCGGTGGATCGCGTGCTGGATGTGCATACGCTGTCGCACGAAACCGGCCGCCACGAGATCAACCTGAACGACATCGGTTCGGTGCAGATCTCGCTGCAGAAGCCGATCGTCTGCGATACGTACGGCGACAATCCGGCGACGGGCGCGTTCGTGCTGATCGACGAAGCCACCAACCACACGGTGGCGGCGGGCATGATCCGTGCGTATGCCTGATATCGTCTGAGTCCGGTATTTCATACAGCGAGGGTCAGGATGGACAGGCAGCACGGCAAGGCCACGGGCAAGGTGTATCTGATTGGTGCGGGTCCCGGCGCGGCCGATCTCATTACGGTGCGCGGCGCACGACTGTTGGGCGAGGCGCAGGTCGTGCTGCACGATGCACTCGTATCGCCCGAGATGCTGGCGTGGTGTCCGCAGGCCGAACTGGTCGAGGTGGGCAAGCGCTGCGGCCAGCGTTCCACGGCGCAACTCTTCATCAATCGCCAGATCGTCGACCTGGCCACGAAGTACGAGCGCGTGGTGCGGCTCAAGGGCGGCGACCCGATGTTGTTTGGCCGCGCCGACGAGGAGTTGCAGGCGCTGGAAGCGGCCGGTATCGAGTACGAGGTGGTGCCCGGCATCACTGCGGCGCTCGCGGCGGCCAGCGCGATCGGCCGGCCCTTGACCAAGCGTGGTGTGTCGCGCAGCGTGGCGTTCGCTACCCAGGCCAAGGCGGCCGATGCCGTCGACGTGGAGGCCGATGTGAAGGCCGACACGATCATCTACTACATGGGCCGTGATCAGGCAGCGAACATTGCGGCGCAGTTGATCGCTCGCGGCAAGCCGGCGTCGACACCCGCATGGGTAGTGGAAGCCGCTACGACGCCGCGCCAGCGCAGCCACCAGTTCACGCTGGGCCAGATGGCGGCAGGCGAGGCGGCACGCTGGATGGACCCGGTGCAGCCCAGCCTGCTGATGATCGGCGAGGCCCTGGGGAGCAGGGCGACGGAGTACGTGGAAGCCGAACGCGCGGCGTGATCGGTTTGCCCGATGGAAAAAAGGCCAGAGGTTGACTCTGGCCTTTTTGCATTTTGTGTCCCGGGCTATTGTTCAGGAGCGGGAGCGGGGGAAAGGGTCAGCGCGCAATATGCCGCGATGGCATCGAGCACGCTGTCGACTTCGCCGACCGCATCCGAGGCGCGAATCTCCACCCCCGGATACTTCACCCGGCACGCGTCGATCAGCAGCGGAAAATCGCGCCGCAGATGCCCACCCTGGCCGAAGAACACCGGCACGACCGTGATCGCGCCAACGCCAGCCGCCGCCAGCTCGTCGATGGCGTCCTCCAGCGACGGCGTCATCAGTTCCAGGAAAGCCAGTCGAACAGCACAGTCCGGCAGCAACGCCACGAGCTTTTCGTGAAGCCGGTCGAACGGATCGCGCCAGCGCGCGTCGCGCGCGCCGTGCCCGAACAGGATGAGTCCTTGTCGCCCAGCGCCCATGATCAGTGGCGATCGACCCAGCGCAGCGCGCCGAGCGCAATCATCAGGTAGAGCGTGCCGGGCACCAGCGCGGAGACGATCGGCGGCCAGGTATGCAGCAGGCCCACGTGCGAGAACAGCGTGTTGGACAGGTGGAACGACAGGCCCAGCATGATGCCGCCGAACACCTTCACGCCTACCGCGCCCGCACGGGCATGGAGGTATGCGAACGGCAGCGCCAGCGCGACCATCACGAACAGCGTCAGCGGATACACCACCTTCTTCCAGAACGCGATTTCGTAGCGCTGCGTGTCCTGCTTGTTGTCGCGCAGGTGCCGGATGTAGCGGAACAGGTTGACCGTCGACATGTTCTCCGGCTGCACCAGCAGCACCGACAGGATCTGTGGCGTCAGCTCGGAGTGCATCAGGATGTTCGGGAACTGCACCTGCTCGCCGCGGAAGTCGGGCGCCAGCGCGTCACGATTGGCAGCCGGCTGGCCGTCACGCAGCTCGATGAAGCGCGTCTCGTTGACGTCGTTGAGCTGCCAGGACTGCCCGCCCTGGTATTTGCCTTCCTTGGCCACGCGGATCACGCGCAGGCGGTAGTCCTTGTCGAATTCGTAGATCGTGACGCCGGTAATCGACTGGTCGGGCCGCAGGCCTTGCACGTTCACGAAGCGGGTGATTTCTCCCGCGCCTTTCTCCTCGGGATCGCGATCGCGGTCCTTGACCCAGACGCCCGAGCGGAAGCCCGATGACACGGTGGCGCCGATTGCCTCGAGCTTGATCTTCTGCGCGTACTGCTCGGCCGCCGGGCCGATGAACTCGCCGAAGATGAACGTCGCCAGCGCCAGCGGCACCGCCAGCTTGAACAGCGAGAACAGCGCCTGCCGCGTGTTCAGGCCGGCCACGCGGAAGATCGTGTACTCGGACTGGCTGGCAAGTTGCGAGAAGACGTAGATCGCGCTGATCAGCACCGCGATCGGCAGCACCTCGTAGATACGGGTCGGCGCCTCCAGCATGACGTGGAAGAACGCGATCAGCGACGTGTACTTGCCCTGGACGCTTTCCAGTTCGCTGAGCATGTCGAAGAACACGAACAGGGCCAGCACCGCGAACAGGATGAAGGCGAAAACCCCATAGATCAGGCGAGCGAAGTAGCGCTCGTAGACGCTCAGCACCCTCATGCGCGGCCCCCGGTGGTCTTGCGGCGCAGGCCGAATACGGCACGCCAGCCTCCCAGGCTACGGTTGGCGCGGTAGCGGAACATCACCAGCGCGCACAGGAACACGGTCAGGTGGATCGGCCAGATGGCCATCCAGAACGACATCGCGCCGGAGCGGACCCAGGCCTGCGCCAGGTTGATCAGGTTGCTGTAGGTCAGGTAGATCAGCACGGCGAAGACAAGCGGGGTGTAGCGGCCCAGACGCGGATTCACGTAGGCCAGCGGGATCGCGATCATCACGAAGTTGAACGCCAGGATCGGCAGGGAGATCCGCCAGAGCAGTTCGCCCAGGTTCTCGCGGGTCGGGTCACGGATCAGGTCGATCGTGTCGCGGCTCTTGGTCGGCAGGTCGGCGGCGGCGTCCTGCGGCTTGTTGTCGACCTTGACCGCGTACTTGTCGAACTCGACGATCCGGTAATTGAGCTGGCCGGGAATGCCGGCGTAGCGGCGGCCATGTTCCATGACCACCAGACGGTCGCCGTTGGGCATCGTCTCGAACTGGCCCTGATGCGCCAGCGCCACACCGATCTTGCCCGATTCGGCATTGGCCACGAAGACGTTGCGCGCGTGCTTCATGTCGGCGTCGATGCCTTCGATGAACAGCACGTAGTTGCCATTGGCCGGCTCGATGAAGCGGCCCGAGGCGATCATCGAGAGCACGCCGCGCTGCTCGAAGCGGTCGCGGAACAGCGCGCTCTGCTGGTTGGCCCACGGCCACGCGAACAGGCCCAGCAGCAGCGCCATGACAAAGAACGGCGCGGCGAACTGCAGCACCGGCTTGACCAGATCGCGCAGGGAGACGCCGGCCGAGAACCACACCACCATCTCGGAGTCCTTGTACCACCGGGTCAGGACGATCAGCGTCGAGATGAACAGCGTAGCCGACAGCAGGATCGACAGATAGCCGATCGTCGCCAGGCCGATGAGCATCAGCACGTCGTTGGGGCTGGCCTTGCCGTTGGCGGCCATTCCCAGGATGCGGATCACGAGCGACGTCAGCATGAACGTCAGCATCACCAGGAACACCGCACCGGCGGTGTAGGCGAGTTCGCGCCGCAGGGCTTGTTGGAAGATCATGCAAGACACGCTTCCGGCTGCCGGCCGGAGCGGGCGATGCGCCGGGGGCCGATGGACTGGCAGGACCGCGGGCTGTCAGCTTTCTGGATCGGCGGCGGCGGATCGCGGATGAAAATCGCGGATAATGGGGGTTTCTTTTCGACGAGCCCCTGGAAGGAAGCGCGATGGAATTTAGCACAAAAGCCCTGGATCTGAGCAAAGCCGGCCAAAATGGTTTTCTGGCCACGAAGACTGACTGTCTGGTGGTTGGCCTGTTCGAGGGCCAAAGTCTGGCCGGCGTGGCCAAGGCGCTGGACGTTGCCACCAAGGGGCTGGTGGCGCGTCTGGTCAAGCAAGGCGACTTCGAAGGCAAGCGCGGCACGCAACTGATGCTGCACGAGGTGGCCGGCATTGGCGCCGCCCGCGTGCTGCTGGTGGGCCTGGGCAAGGAAGCCGATTTCAACGACAAGGCCTTTGCCGAAGCCGTGCGCACCGCCACGCGTGCCCTGGGCGGCACGCGCGCCGCCTCGGCGCTCTGGTGCCTGGTTCAGCAGCCGCCGCAGCCGCGCGACGTGGCCTGGGCCATCATCACCACGATCACGCTGGTCCGGGAGGCCGGTTATCGCCTGCTGGAGCGCCATCCCGAGCTCAAGCGCGCTCCCCGGGGCGCTGGCGCCATCGACAAGGCGTCGCTGCGCAAGATCGTGCTGGCCGTGGACGTGGGCGACGCCAAGGCCGCCTCGCAGGCCGCCGTGCGTGGCACCGCCATCGCCAACGGCATGGAACTGACCCGCGACCTGGGCAACCTGCCGTCCAACATCTGCACGCCGACCTATCTGGCCAATACCGCCCGTGGCATCGCCAAGCGCCACAAGCTCAAGGTGGAGATCCTGGGCCGCAAGCAGATCGAGGCGCTCAACATGGGCGCCTTCCTGGCCGTGACCAAGGGCAGCGTCGAGCCGCCGCAGTTCATCGTACTGCGCTATGACGGCGCGAGCGCCAAGCAGGCGCCGGTGGTGCTGGTGGGCAAGGGCATCACGTTCGATACGGGTGGCATCTCGCTGAAGCCGGGCGAGGGCATGGACGAAATGAAGTACGACATGTGCGGCGCGGCATCGGTGCTGGGCACGATCCAGGCCGTGGCCGAAATGGGCCTGAAGCAGAACGTGATCGCCGTGGTGCCGACCTGCGAGAACATGCCGAGTGGCATCGCCACCAAGCCGGGCGACGTGGTGACCAGCATGTCCGGCCAGACCATCGAAATCCTCAATACCGACGCCGAAGGCCGCCTGATCCTGTGCGACGCGTTGACCTACGTGGAGCGCTTCAAGCCGGCCGCCGTGATCGACGTGGCCACGCTGACCGGTGCCTGCATCATCGCGCTCGGCCACGTCAACAGCGGCCTGTACGCCCGCAGCGACGCGCTGGCGGACCAGTTGCTGGGTGCCGGCCGCAAGGCCATGGATACGGCCTGGCGTCTGCCGCTGGACGATGACTACCAGGACCAGCTCAAGTCGAACTTTGCCGACATGGCCAATATCGGTGGCCGTCCGGCCGGCAGCGTGACCGCGGCCTGCTTCCTGGCGCGTTATACCGAGAAGTACGACTGGGCCCACCTCGACATCGCCGGCACGGCGTGGAAGAGCGGCGCGGCCAAGGGCGCCACGGGCCGTCCGGTGCCGTTGCTGACGCAGTTCCTGATGGACCGCGCGGCGTAATCGGGCGTATCGGGCGGATATTAGGTTCAGGGAAAGGTAGCCGGGATGACGCGCATCGACTTCCATAGCAATGTGCCGGACACGCTGACATATGTCTGCCGTCTGGTTCGCAAGGCCTATGGGGCAGGGCAGAAGGTGGTGGTGCACGGCGCGCCGCAGCAGCTGGCGCAGCTCGACGCGCGGCTGTGGTCGTTTTCGCCGCTCGACTTCCTGCCGCACTGCGGGGTCGACAGCCCGAATGCGGCGGTGACGCCGATCATCCTGGCCGCCGCGCTCGACGCCGTACCGCACCATCAGTTGCTGGTGAACCTGGCGCCGGAGGCCCCGGCGCAGTTCGCCAGCTTCGAACGGTTGATCGAAGTGGTCGGCGCCACGCCCGAAGCCCGGGATTCCGGGCGGGAGCGGTATCGTTTCTATCGTGAGCGAGGCTATCCGCTCACGCACCATGACATTGGCCAGGCCAAGGGAGATGCGGCATGAGCGAACGCACGACTTCGCGGGTCATTCCGCGGCTGGATCCCAATGACAGCGTGCCGCTGCTGACCGAAGTGGTCGAGTTGCCGGACACCGTGTTCGATGCGCCGGCACCGGCACCCGTGCCAGCCCAGGCCACGGTGATCGACACGGCGGACATGCCAGAATCTGGCGTGGTCACCGCGGTTGGCGATTTCGGATCGGCGGGAGAGGACGTGCCGGCTGCGACGTCCGACGTGGTCGACACGACCCCGTTCATGCCGGGCGCCGACGACCTGCGCGCGGTGCGCACCGAGTTGCTGACGCGCGTGATGATGCGCTTCCGCACCGAGTGGCCGCAGGTGGTGGAAGCCCATACCGAAGCCACGCTGCAGTCGCGGCTGGCGCCGCTGACGGCGCAACTGGCCAATGAACTGACCCAGGCGCTCGAGGCCCGGCTGGTGGAGTGGCTCGACGCGACGCTGGAGGAAATCGAGCGGGACCCGGGCGGGATGTGAGCCTGGGCCTTGCCACCGGCCCGCGCCGGTATCGGCACCCATGTAAAAAGGCCTGCGATTGAATCGCAGGCCTTTTGCATTGCAGGGGGCTATGCCAGCCGGATCAGTCCGTCACGGCACCCTTGCTGGCCGTGGAGGCCAGCCTCGCGAACTTCGCCAGCACGCCGCGCGTGTAACGCGGAGCCGGCTGCTTCCAGGCAGCGCGGCGGCGGGCCAGCTCTTCGTCGGCCACATTCAGTTGCAGCAGCAACTGGTGCGCGTCGATCGTGATCGAGTCGCCTTCCTGAACCAGTGCAATCGTGCCGCCCACATGGGCTTCCGGCGCAACGTGGCCAACCACCATGCCCCAGGTGCCGCCCGAGAAGCGGCCGTCAGTGATGAAACCAACCGATTCGCCGAGACCCTTGCCGATGATCGCCGACGTCGGCGCCAGCATTTCAGGCATGCCTGGGCCGCCCTTCGGGCCGAGGTAGCGCAGCACCAGGATGTCGCCAGCGTTGATCTTGTCCGCCAGGATCGCTTCCATGGCGCTCTGCTCGTCCTCGAACACGCGGGCCGGGCCGGTGATGACCGGGTTCTTCAGGCCGGTGATCTTGGCCACCGCGCCTTCCTCGGCGAGGTTGCCCTTCAGGATGGCCAGGTGGCCTTGCTTGTACAGGGCCTGCGAGATCGGCAGGATCACGTCCTGGTCGGCGCGCGGCTCACTGGGAACGTGCTCGAGTTCTTCGGCCAGCGTGCGGCCCGTGATCGTCAGGCAGTCGCCGTGCAGCAGACCGGCGTTCAGCAGGATCTTCATCACTTGCGGAATGCCACCGGCGCGGTGCAGGTCGGTGGCCACGTAGGCGCCCGACGGCTTCAGGTTGCAGATCACCGGCACGCGGCGACGGATGCGCTCGAAATCGTCGATGGTCCATTCCACTTCGGCCGAGTGGGCGATGGCCAGGTAATGCAGCACGGCGTTGGTGGAGCCGCCCGTGGCCATGATCAGCGTTACGGCGTTCTCGATCGACTTGCGCGTGATGATGTCGCGCGGCTTGATGTCCTTCTTGATGGCTTCCACCAGCACGCGGGCCGATTCGGCGGCGCTGTCCACCTTTTCCTGGTCCGGGTTGGCCATCGTCGACGAGTACAGCAGCGACATGCCCAGCGCCTCGAACGACGAGCTCATTGTGTTGGCGGTGTACATGCCGCCGCACGAACCGGTGCTCGGGCAGGCGTTCTTTTCCACGCCCTCGAAGTCTTCCTGGCTCATGCGGCCGGCGGTGAATTCGCCCACGGCCTCGAACGACGACACGATGGTCAGGTCCTTGCCCTTCCAGTTACCCGGGCGGATGGTGCCGCCGTAGACGTAGATGCCCGGCACATTGGTGCGCGCCAGCGCGATCATGCCGCCCGGCATGTTCTTGTCGCAGCCGCCGATCACGACCACGCCGTCCATCCACTGGCCCTGGGCAGCCGTCTCGATGCAGTCGGCGATGACTTCACGCGAGATCAGCGAGTACTTCATGCCTTCGGTGCCCATCGACATGCCGTCGGAGATCGTCGGTGTGCCGAAGATCTGTGGGTTGGCGTCCGAGGCCTTGATCGCATCCACGGCCGCGTCCGCCAGGCGCTGCAGGCCGGCGTTGCAGGGAGTGATCGTCGAGTGGCCGTTGGCGATGCCCACCATCGGCTTGTCGAAGTCTTCCTTCTTGTAGCCGAGCGCGTAGTACATCGAACGGTTGGGGGAGCGCGCCACGCCTTGCGTGATGTGCTGGGAACGTTTGTTGAAAGCCATGGCGGGTGTCTCCGGGGGGCTGGTGGCGGGTGGCCGTGTTGTGGTCAGAAGAATGGCGCTTGCGTTTTATCGTGTCAAATATATGATTCGACCTTTATTGAGTCGATAAAAATATCAAGCTACCCCGTGGACCTGCGCCAGCTACGTTATTTCGTCACAGTGGCCGAAGAGTTGCATTTCGGCCGCGCCGCGCGGCGGCTCGCCATGACGCAGCCGCCGCTGTCGCAGCAGATCCAGGCACTGGAGGAGGAGATCGGCGTCCAGTTGTTCGTGCGCACGCGCCGCTCGGTGATGCTTACGCCGGCCGGCCAGCAATGGCTGCCGGAGGTGCGCCGCGTGCTGGCCGATGCGGCCGCGTTGCCCGGGCTGGCCCAGCGGCTCGCGCGGGGGGAGGTTGGCTCGCTGGCGCTGGCGTTCGTCAGTACGGCCGATTACGGCATCCTGCCTGACCTTCTGCGGCATTTCCGCGCCCGGCATCCGGAAGTCCAGCTACAACTGCGCGAGGCCACCAGCGACGTCCAGCTCGAGGCGCTGGTCGAGGGGACGATCGACGCGGGTCTGGTCATCCGCCCGCAACTGACCGTGATGCCGCACGGGCTCTCCTATTTGCCACTGGTACGCGAACCGCTTGTGCTGGCCGTGCCCGATGGCTGGCGCCCGGCGGGGCAGGCCGATGGCGCGCCACCGCAGACCGTGGCCCTGCGCGACGCCGCGCACGAGCCGCTGATCATCTTCCCGCGCCGAAGCGCGCCAGCGTTTTATGACATCATTACGGGCTATTACGCGCGCGACGGGTTGACGCCGATGATTGCCCAGGAGGCGATACAGATGCAGACGATCGTCAGCCTGGTCTCCGCCGGCATGGGGGTGGCGCTGGTGCCCGCGTCGCTATGCAACCTGCGCCGGACTGGCGTGTCATATCTGGCATTGCGCGATGCCGGGCCGGAAATCGAAACTGGTCTGGTCTGGCGTGAAGGCGCGGCTGGCGTGGCGCCCGTGCTGC
This sequence comes from Cupriavidus sp. HMR-1, assembly GCF_000319775.1. Lineage (NCBI taxonomy): Bacteria > Pseudomonadati > Pseudomonadota > Betaproteobacteria > Burkholderiales > Burkholderiaceae > Cupriavidus > Cupriavidus sp. HMR-1. The sequence continues at coordinate 21,575 of NZ_ANKP01000056.1, read as the reverse complement.
GCTCTTTCATCGATATCGCCATGGACCTCGCCGGCGCCATCGGACTGACGCAAGACAATGGCATAAAGGCCTGACTTCGCTATTCCGCGCTGTCCAGAATACTTACCGATACTCACTCGATCCGACATGCTCGTTCATCCCCAATTCGACCCGGTCGCCATTCACCTCGGGCCGCTGGCCATCCGCTGGTACGGCCTGATGTACCTGGCCGGCTTCATCATGTTCCTGTGGTTCGGCCGACTGCGTATCCGCCAGCCGCATATCGCGGCGCGTGGCTGGGTGGCGCGGGACCTCGATGACATGCTGTTCTACGGGGTACTCGGGGTCATCCTGGGCGGCCGTCTGGGCTACGTGCTGTTTTACAAGCCGGGCTACTACCTCACGCACCCGCTCGAGATCTTCAAGGTCTGGGAGGGGGGCATGGCGTTCCACGGCGGATTCCTGGGCGTGCTGATCGCGATGTGGGTGTTCGCGAAGGTGCGCCGTCGCCACTGGATGGAGGTGACCGACTTCATCGCGCCGATGATTCCTTGCGGACTCGCGGCCGGGCGGATCGGCAACTTTATCAACGGCGAATTGTGGGGGCGTCCGACCGATCTGCCGTGGGGCATGATCTTCCCGCAGGCCGGCGACAACATCCCGCGCCATCCGTCGCAGCTTTACCAGTTCGCTGGCGAAGGCGTGGCGCTGTTCATCATCCTGTGGCTGTTCTCACGCAAGCCGCGGCCGATGGGCGCGGTATCGGGCGTGTTCCTGATCGGCTATGGCGCGTTCCGCTTCCTGGCCGAGTTTGCCCGCGAACCGGACAACTTCCTGGGCCTGCTGGCGCTCAAGCTGTCGATGGGTCAGTGGCTGAGCCTGCCGATGATCGTGATCGGCGTCGTGATGGTGCTCTGGGCTTACCGTCGTGGCAATGGGGCGACGGCAGCGGCGCGCTGATCGTCAGGCCGTCAGGCTGACTCTCGGTTTGCTTCCCTCTCCCGCAAGTGGAGTGGAAGAGGGGAGCATGAAAATCACTCCCCGCCATTCCTGATGGCTTCGATCCGCTCCCGCGTCAGCGGGTGGGTCGAGAAGAAGCCGCTCTCTTCATCGTCGGCAGCCTGCTTGCCGGCGCCCTTGCGGTGCGCATCCTCGAGTTGCTGTAGCGCATCGGCCAGCGCGGTCACCGGTAGCCGGTTGTCCCGCAGGATTTTCACCGCATAGGCATCCGCCTCGCGTTCGTGCTCGCGCGAATAGCGCATCGACATCATCGCGGCGGGTACCGTGGCCAGCAGCGATGAAACATCGCCGACCATGTACGCCGCCAGCGCGCCGACCACCGATGCCTGGAACACCTGCTGCAGGCCGTGGCGCTCGGCCACGTGGCCGGCCTCGTGGGCCAGCACACCCATCATGCCCGCGCCCGTGCCAATCAGCTTGACCAGCTCGTCGGTGACGACGATCGTGCCGCCCGGTAGTGCCACGGCATTGGCGCCAAGCCGCCCGCCCTTGCGGAACAGGATCTGATAGTGGTGGCCCGGATCTTCCGGGCGGCGCAACGCGGCGAAGTTGTCACGAATGCGCTGCTGGTCGGCCTGTGGCAATTTCGTAGGTTCCACCAGCCCCTGGTCCAGGCTGTCGAGGGTGGCCTTTCCCAACTGAGCCTCGATCGACGGCGGCACCGATCGTGCCACCACCGTGGCCGTCCAAGGCAGCAGGTAGTAGTACGAAAACACCACGAACACGACCAGCCCGAGTAGCGACAGTCCGGCCAGACGCCAGCTGTTCTGCGCACGCGAAACCAGGCCTTCGCGATGCCCGGTTGCCGCGAGCATCGCATCGAACGTGGCCTGGTCCGCGATCTCGCAATAGGCGCCGTCGTCGAACGTGACAAGCCGTGGCGCGCGCTTGATGCGTTCCGACACGCGCAGTGTTGCGAGTGGCGCCCGTCGCAACTCAGCGCCATTCGCATCCTGCAGGATGGCCTCGCCGTTCGTGACGATCAGCATCACCGCGTGCGCGCGTGATGAGCGGGTGTCGAAGTATTGCGCGGCAACCATGACTGTTTTGGGGCGTGTCCGTTGGTGGTGGCTGTCAGAGCGCGATGTCGATGTCGTACCAGTCGACCGCAGCATCACCGAGCGCGCCAACGTTCTGCTGCTCGCCAGCCACGAACTCGTCGAGCGGCCCGACGGCGATCATCGTCATCGCTTCCACGCGATAGCGCGTCGAGCGCACGCGCGCGAATGGATAGAACAGGCCCAGCGTCAGTGCGATGAAGATGAAGTTGGTCAGCACGATGAAGAACAGCTTGCCGGCCCGCACGTCACTGCGAAAGCGGTGCGGCAGCAGGGTGGTGTTGTTCCACACCAGGTTCTGCAGCCGGGCCGTGAAATAGGGGCCGATCATCATCAGGCCGAAGTACAGGCCGATCATCATCATGCCAAAGACAACGCCGACCGCGCCTTTCGATTGCCCAACCGCGCTGGCCAGCGAGCCGCCCACCAGACCGCCGCCGATCAGGAAGATCGCGACCATGCCTGCGGTGCGCAGGTAGACACCGTAGAAAGCGCTGGCCGTGGCGTCGAATGCGAACGGCGCCGTGCCGAACAGCGTGTGGTTGTGCTGGTAGCGCTTGAAACGCTGGTGCGCGAACGGCGCCAGCAGATAGAGCGACAACACGGTCAGGATCGGCCAGAGCAGAAAGACCTGATAACCCTCGGCATCCTTGCCGATAAAGGCGAAACGCAGACCGCGATAGCTCGAGTTCGCCATGCGGAATCGCAGCGAGCGAACCAGCAGAAACGGAAACACGGCAGCCAGCACGACGGCCAGCCCGACAGCCAGTAGCGGCGACGCATGACTGGCCAGGTTGTACGCCAGGGCCAGGACGAACACGATCGCGCGGCCCTTGAGAATCGCGGTTGGACTGCCGTGGTAGTCGAACGTGGCGCCATCGAGCTGCGTATTGCGATAGAAGTACTGCAGCGTGCGGACCTTTGCCCACGCGGAGTAGATGCCCAGCGTGATGATCGACAGCAATGCGTTGACGATCCAGATGCGGAAGTACTCGGACCCCGAGCCAGTGAACGACAGGGGCAGATTGCGCGGCGCGGCCTGCGTTCCGTCGCCGATGTAGTGGCTTCCCTGAAAATTGTCTTCCATGCCTGACCTCTCCGAGAGTTTTGGCAGGGCCGGATGTCGCTTCCCGCCCATGTTTCATGTTTGCAACCGATTGAACACCGGCTTTCGTGCAGTGTGCGGCGCATTTTCGCATCGCGGCGTACCGCCGCCATCACTAATCGCTCGCTGCGGCATATTGGCGACAACCAGCAGGGTAGTCGCGGTCGTAACGAAGGAGAAACATCCTGTTACATGATCTGGCACTTGTAACAAGTCTCGGATCGTCCGCCTCAATAAAATCAATAACTTAGCCAGCGTGGCATGGTCCTCGCTATACAGTCTGTTACAAGAATCAGGTCGGGACAGGAAATGTCCACGGCCGCATCGAAGGGAGAGCGCGCACGACAGATGCGCGGATGCGACCGAAAACGACGGAAAAGCCAAACGGGAAAATCTGCACCCAGACTTGGGTGCTTGAACGGGGGCAGGCGCTGGGCCAGCGCCAGCATGTCAAATCTGACCCACGCGCGCCAGGCGCATCCAGTCCGGCGCCGATGATGTTGTCCAGTGGCGGTTCTTTCTGGCGCGGGCAATTTTCCTGTGGGAGGCAGGAACGTTGCCCGCCGCACCTCTATCCCCTCTATCCGCATCCCATCGTCTTCTTCCGCCTTCATCTCACGGGACTATCCGATATCACCGTGTGGCGCATGGTCGATTCACGACTTCAATGCCGCTTTGCAGCATCGAAACTCCTTGCGGCGCGCGTGTCCTTATTCATAATTATGAATTATTGCGGTGTATGCGCCGCTCGGTGATGTCATCGAAAGGGCTTCATGCGGATCGTCCAGCAGGCGCTTTACCTCGAAGTTGCCGATCGGCTGCGTGCCATGATCGACGATCACACGCTGTTGCCAGGCGCGTGGATCGACGAAGTGGCGCTTGCGGCCGCACTGGGCACATCGCGCACGCCTATGCGAGAGGCGCTGAAGGTCCTGGCCGCGGAAGGGCTGGTGCGGCTGGAGCCGCGTCGCGGATGTTTCGTCAATGCGCTCACCGAGCAGGATCTCGACGAAATCTTTCCGCTGATGGCCCTGCTCGAAGGGCGCTGCGCCTACGAGGCCGCGCGTAACGTCACCCAGGCCGATCTCGATGCGCTCGAAGGCTTGCACGCCGAGTTGGCCCATCATGCGGCTGCGGGCGATATCGACGCCTACTACGAGACCAACTACCAGATTCATGAGGCGATCCAGCGGCTGGCCGGCAACCGCTGGCTGTCGGGCGTGGTCAGCGACCTGCGCAAGGTGCTGCGCCTGTCGCGGCACAAGAGCCTGAAGCTGCCGGGCCGCATTCAGGAGTCATGCGCCGAGCACATGTCGGTGTTCTCCGCGCTCAAGGCCCACGATCCGGAAGGCGCGGAAGCACTGATGAAGACCCACGTGCTGCGCCAGCGCGGCGCGTTGAGCGCGCTGGATCGTGCCGATCCGGAGCCGCCCGCCGTGGCGCCGGGCCAGCTTCGCCTGGCCGGACAGGACTGAAGGTTTGTGATCGATCCGCTCGCCCCCTCCGCAGGAATCTCCATGACCGCCCTCGACACCTCAGATCAACAGAAAGTCAGCGCGCCGCTCGATGCCGCCGAACCCGTGTCCGACACCTTGCTGTCGCGCTTCGGCCGCTGGTGGAACCGGAAGGGCGAGGCGGATGCCACCGCGGCAGGCCCCGCGAAGGCGCAGGACACACCCGCCCTGTCCACGCGCGCAACCAAACGTAAGCGCGACCAGTTGCGGCAGTGCTTCGACGCGCGGCTGACCGATGTCGCCGCCAATGCTGCCGCCCAGGCGTGGCAGGACGAATACGAGGCCGCGGTGGAGCCGGTTCGCCAGGCGATGCTCGGCGTGCTGGCCGAGGTGGCCGCCGTCCGCGATGCGGCTAGCGGCCAGCCGGCTACCGCGTCCGGCTTGTCGCAGGCGCTGTCCAACGCACGCATCCGCTTCTTCAAGCGCTTTGCCGCACTGCATGGGCAGCGTGGCAACAGTGCTTGCGGGCTGCACTTCCTGATCCAGTTGCGCGCGGACATGTTGCGCTGGCACAAGCGCATTCCGGGCTTGCGCGAACTCGATGAGGATCTGGAGGCGCTGTTCTCGAACTGGTTCGACGTGGGTTTGCTCGAACTGCAGCCGATCACGTGGGACTCGCCCGCGTCGCTGCTCGAGAAGCTGATTCGCTACGAGGCCGTGCACGAGATCTCGTCGTGGACCGACCTGCGCAACCGGCTGGATTCGGATCGCCGCTGCTACGCATTCTTCCACCCCCGCATTCCGCGCGAACCGCTGATCTTCGTCGAGGTTGCGTTCGTGCCGGAGATGGCCGCCAACGTGCAGGCACTGCTCGATGAAGCCGCGCCGCTGGAAGACCTGCGGCGCGTGAAGTGGGCCATCTTCTATTCGATCTCGAACACGCAGGCGGGGTTGCGCGGCGTGAGCTTCGGCAACTTCCTGCTCAAGCGGGTGATCGAGGAATTGCAGCGCGAGCATCCCAAGCTCAAGCAGTTCGCCACGCTGTCGCCGATCCCCGGGTTTGCGGACTGGCTACGCAAGCGGGATGGTGAGTCCATCGGCCGCGTGCTTGGTGCCAAGCGCCTTGCGCGCTGGCGCGAGCAGCATGGTGAGGTGCCCGCCGATGGCGCGGCATGGTTCAGCGCGTTGTCAGCGGACACCGAAGACACCGTGATACGCGATACGGCCATGACACTGGCCGCGCACTATCTGGTGCGAGAGGGTGGCAAGGGCGTGCCCGCTGATCCTGTGGCGCGCTTCCACCTCGGCAATGGCGCATGTGTGGAGCGCGTGAACTGGGGCGCAGACATGTCACGCAAAGGGCGTGCGCAATCGTGCGGCATGATGGTCAACTACCTTTACGTGCCCGATGCGCTGGATGACAATCTGGCTCGCCTTGGCGACGGCAATCCCCGCATCAGTCGGGCGGTAGCAAAGCTTCTGTGACCGAGGGTCGAAAACGAGCGGACACGGAGACAGTCAGGGCAATTTTTCGTCGGGTGTATGAGTCGTAGCAAGCGGTACTTTTGATTGACTTTCCAAAGAGAAGAGAGAGGAGACAGTACATGAATCGTCGTCAGCGGAATCTGACCACATTTGCACGCGTGTTTGCAGTGGCTGGCCTGATGGCCGGGACCGGGGTCACCAGTCTTTACGCACCGGCCGCGCAGGCCGATACATGGCCGAGCAAGCCGGTCACCGTCATCGTGCCGTTCCCGGCCGGCGGCGGCACCGATGCGTTTGCGAGGCCGCTTACCGCGCAGTTGTCCAAGCAGCTCGGCAAGCAGTTCGTCATCGACAATCGTGGTGGCGCGGGCGGCACCGTTGGCGCGAGCATCGCCGCCAAGGCGGCGCCCGATGGCTACACGCTGTTCATTGGCGGCGCGCATCACGCGATCGCACCGTCGTTCTACAAGAAGCTCGACTACGACATCGAGAAGGACTTCATTCCCATCACGGTGATTGCCCAGCCGCCGCAGGTGATCGTGGTCAATTCGGGCAAGGTGCAGGCCACCAGCGTGAAGGACCTGATCGCCTATGCCAAGGCCAATCCGGGCAAGCTCAACTACGCCTCGGCCGGCAACGGTTCCTCGCACCATCTGGCGGGCGAGTTGTTCAAGCTGCAGACGCAGACGGATCTGATCCACGTGCCGTACAAGGGCGCGGGCCCTGCGCTGTCGGACTTGATCGCCGGCCAGGTGGATCTGATGTTCGATGGTCTCGGTTCATCGTCGCAACATATTCGCGCTGGGCGCATCAAGGCGCTGGCCGTGGCATCGAAGACGCGTTCCGCCGCGTTCCCGAACGTACCGACCGCTGCCGAGGCCGGTTTGCCCAACTACGACGTGTCCACCTGGTATGCGCTGTGGGCACCCAAGGGCACGCCGAAGGAAGTCGTCGACAGGCTCTACGCCGAGACCACCAAGGCGCTGAACAACCCGGAGATGAAGCAGATCTGGCTGCAGAACGGTTCGGACATCCCGCAGTACACGCCGGAGCAGTTCGCGCAATTCGAGCACGCCGAGATCAAGCGCTGGGCAGACGTGGTGCAGCGCTCGGGCGCGAAGATCGACTGATGAGCGGCACCGTCACGTTCTCGCGCGAAGGGTCGACGGCCATCGTCACGCTGTCGAATCCGGGCAAGCTCAATGCAATCTCGGTCGACATGTGGCAGGCGCTGGCCGCCGGATTCGCCACGCTGGCGGCGGACACGTCGTTGCGCTGCGTGCTGGTGCGCGGTGCCGACGGCAACTTCGCCGCCGGCGCCGACATTGCGGAGTTTCCGACCGTGCGCGGCGACGAGGCGGCTGTCCGCCGCTACCACACGGAGATCATCGCACCGGCGCTGCGCGCGATTTCAGAATGTCCGCATCCGACGCTGGCCGCCATCGAGGGCGTTTGCGTTGGCGGTGGCCTCGAGATCGCCTGCAATTGCGACCTGCGCGTGGCCGCTGCCGGCAGCCGCTTCGGCGTGCCGATCAACCGGCTCGGCTTTCCGATGGCGCCCGGCGAATTGCGCGGCCTGCTTGCGCTGGTGGGGCGGGCGGTGACGCTCGAGATCCTGCTCGAAGGCCGTGTGTTCGATGCCGTGGAGGCTGAGCGCAAGGGGCTGCTCACACGAGTGGTGCCTGCGGCAGCCATGCACGACGAAGTGACGGCAACCGTGCAACGGCTCAGCGCCGGCGCGCCGCTCGCGGCCCGCATCAACAAGACGACGATTCGCCGCCTGTCGCCAGATCCCACGCTGCTGACCGACGCCGAATTCGACGCCCATTTCCGTTATGCCACCAGTCGCGACCATGCCGAAGGCGTGGCTGCGTTCCTGGCGCATCGGCCTCCGGATTTCACCGGGGAGTAGCCGGGGGGCGGCCGGGCTATCATTACCGGCCGCACCGTATCGCCAAGGCTCCCTGGGTTCGCTTTTTCCAGCATTCCGTACCTGTCCCGTACTTGTTTCGTACTAGTCCTGCACCATGAACGCCAATCTGTTCACCCTGTTCGAATCCCGCTTTCCCGCCGACCGCACCGCGTGCTGCATCGAAACGCATGACGGGCTCTACTACTCGTGGGACGACCTCGATCGCGCCACGGCCAAGCTGGCCAACCTGCTGACCGCGCTGAAGCTGCCCGCTGGCTCGCGCGTGGCGGTGCAGGTCGAGAAGTCGCCGGAAGCACTGTTCCTGTACTTGGCCACGTTGCGCGCCGGCTATGTGTATCTGCCGCTGAACACCGCGTACCAGGAGGCCGAGATCGACTACTTTGTCGGCAACGCCGAGCCTGCCGTGGTGGTCTGCAGCAGCAACAACTTCGGCTGGGTGTCGAAAGTGGCGTTCCGGCACGGCACCGCTCATGTTTTCACGCTCGACGACAACCGCACGGGTTCGCTGCTGCAACGCGCGGCGGTGCAGCCTGACACGTTCGAGACGGTCGAATGTGCGGACGACGATCTGGCCGCGATTCTCTACACGTCGGGCACCACCGGCCGCAGCAAGGGCGCGATGCTGACGCATCGAAACCTGGCATCGAACGCGCAAACGCTGAACGAGTATTGGGGCTGGCGCAGCGATGATGTGCTGCTGCACATGCTGCCGATCTTCCACGTGCATGGCCTGTTCGTGGCCTCGCATGGCGCGCTGCTCGCGGGCGCCAAGATGATCTGGGCGCCGAAGCTCGACATGGGCCAGATCCTGAAGTACCTGCCGCGTACCACCGTAATGATGGGCGTGCCGACGTACTACGTGCGAATGCTGCAGGAGCCCCGGTTCGACAAGGATCTGTGCAGCAACATGCGCCTGTTCGTCTCGGGCTCGGCGCCGCTGCTGCTGGAGACGTTCGATGCATTCCGCGAGCGCACCGGCCAGGCAATCCTGGAGCGCTACGGCATGAGCGAGACCGTGATGCTGGTATCGAATCCGTATGACCCGGCGCTGGGTGAGCGGATCGGTGGCACCGTGGGCATGCCGCTGCCGGGCGTGTCGGTGCGCGTGACGGACAGCGAAGGCAAGTCGTGCGAACCGGGTGTGATCGGTAACGTCGAGGTCAAGGGCCCGAACGTGTTCAAGGGTTACTGGCGGATGCCCGAGAAGACGGCGGAGGAATTTACGGCCGACGGCTGGTTCAAGACTGGGGACGTGGGCCGCTTTGGTGGCGCGATCGTCAGCCAGGCAGGCGAGCGCATCGTGCCGGACAACTACCTGACCATCGTAGGCCGCAGCAAGGACCTGATCATCTCGGGCGGCTACAACGTGTATCCGAAGGAAATCGAGAGCTTTATCGACGAGATGCCGGGCGTGGTGGAGTCAGCCGTGATCGGCGTGCCGCATGTCGACTTCGGCGAGGCCGTGGTGGCCGTGGTCGTACGCAAGCCAGGCGTGGAGATTGATGAGGCTGGCATGATCGGCACGCTGAAGGGCCGCATCGCCAATTTCAAGGTACCCAAGCGTGTGCACGTGGTTGATGAGTTGCCGCGCAATACGATGGGCAAGGTGCAGAAGAACGTGCTGCGCCAGCAGTTCGGGGCGCTGTGAGTTGAGCCGAGAGGGGCTCGGCCCCCTCTCCCGTTTCCTGGTCTATACACCACGGGAGAGGGGAGTGACCCGCTTACTTCACCATCTGCACCGAGCCGTTCACGGAAACCGTGACCTGGCTCTTGCCACCTTCTACCGGAATCGGCGCGCCAGCGCTATCCGACATGGCCTTCGCGGCATACATGCGCGGCATTGGCATGACACCGCCGGACTCGTTCAGCGAGACTTCGCGGATCGTGTAGCCGCTATAGCCGAACAGCTTGGTCGTGGCCTGTGCCTTGTCGCGGAACGCGGCCACGGCCTGGTCGGCGAGCTTTTGCTCGGCAGCCAGGCGTGTCTCGCGTGACAGCGAGAACGCGATGTTCTGCACCTGCATCTGGCTGGCCAGTTCGCCGGCCAGCTTCGACACGGCGGCGAAATCCTTCGACTTCAGGATCACCTCCGAGCGGCCACGCCACGTGCTGATGCGGCCATTGCGGTCGGTATTCGGATGAATCGTGAAGCCGCCGGACTGGGCTTCCACGCCTGACGTGCGCTTGGCCTGTGCCAGCACGGCCTGCGTGCGCGAAGACAGCGCATTGGAGATGGCCGTCGGCTCGGGGCCTTCCTGTTCGGCAGCCAGGGTCAGGTGCACGACGTCGGTCGGCACCTCGGTCGCGGCTTGCGCGGACAGCGACAGAACGCCCGAGGGAGGTGCAACCGTCTGGGCGGCGGCCATGGCGGCGGTTGTACTCAGCAGCGAGGCAGCCAGCAGTTTCTTCATATTGTTCTCCCGATCAAAGTGATGGCTATCAGACGCACGTGGCGGGCGTTCGTTCCCTGGCTCGCCCGGACGTGACGCATTCGCGCGTGTCTCGCGCACTGGTTTCTGCAAATCAAAGTCGCCGGCGGCGTCGGTGCGCCCCAGTGTTGTTGGGCGCGCAGTGCCGCATTGCCGCGGCGGTGCTTACTTCATCAGCTTTTCGGTGATATAGCGCCACTCGGCCGGCGTGACCGGCGTGATCGACAGACGATTGCCGCGGCGGAGCACGACCATGTCGGCCAGCGCATCGTGCTCGCGCAGTGCCTGGAGGGGGATCAGCGTGCTCTTGCGGACGAAGCTCACGTCGACGAGCGACCAGCGCGGATTGTCCTGCTTCGACGCGCTGTCGTAATAGTCGCTCTTCGGATCGAACTGCGTGGAATCGGGGTAGGGCTGGGAGCAGACCTCGGCCAGGCCGGCGATGCCCGGCTCCGGGCATGACGAGTGATAGAACAGGACGCCGTCGCCGATGCGCATCTGGTCACGCATGAAGTTGCGTGCCTGGTAATTGCGAACCCCGGTCCACGGCAACGTGCCTTCACGGGCGAGATCATCGATGCTGGCTTCGTCCGGTTCGGACTTCATCAGCCAGTACTGGCGGGCACGCTGGGCGGAGGAGGGCATTGTGATACCGATCGGTCCGTCTATGAGCAGTCAAAGAAAAAGGCGGTGGTTCTATCAAACCACCGCCTTTTAGGGGGTCCCCGCCTCGGCCGCTGGGTCGGCATCCTGAACCCAAGTGAGGTTCAGAGTGGCTGCGGAAGTCGTATTTCGGGTACATCGCCCACTCAGGGAGTCCAAGCTAGGCCCAGACTATGAATGCGGTAACGCGCTCGCCCATACGACATGATCCCGCACCATGCAATGCATATCGGTTCAAGGAGTTTATGACCCTCACGAACCAGGCAGGGAAACTGTCAAACGTCTGACTTTTAGTTCCTGTGCGTGCAATACGCTCGGGATGTCAGACGTTTGCCGTTTCAACTAAGGATGGGATGGAAACGGCGGCCAGGCGCGATAACCCGACCATCCAACTGCATCGGTCGCATGCGCCGTGCAGTGGCTACACTATACACCGCGACGACAGTCATACCAAGCTGGACGTACGGCGTCGTTACATTTTCCACAACACTAGCGCGCGGCGCGCGCGATGCGCGGCATCGACTTCACATCCGGGCAGATGGGGCCGTGGCCGCGCAATGCAAGGGCTGGCGCTTCCGGCCCGCGAAACAGAGCGCAGGCAGGCGGCTCAGCGCGTGCCGACGTGCGCGTACTGGCGCAGTGCTTCGTCGGCGCGCTCGTTCAGTTCGCGAATGCGCGCGCGCACTGCGTCGACCGGAATCGCGCCTTCTTCCTCTTGCTTGCGGCGCATCGCCAGCAGGTCCGACGCGATGCTGATCGCCGCCATCACGGCCACCCGCTCCACGCCCTTCGCGGCGACGGTGCCCTTGAGCTTGTTCATCTTGTCATCGACCAATGCCACGGCTTCCAGCAGCGCGGCCTCGTTATCCGGTGCGATCGCGAAGCGATACGGTTGGCCGGCGATGTTCACTTCTACTTGCTTGTTGCTCATGCGTGTTCTCCGGGGGCCTGCTGCGTACCTTCAGATGTAGCGCGCTTGCCGTCGCCGAGCAGGTCGAGCTGGCGCGCGTCGCTGGCCGTGGGCAGCTTGTCGAGAATCGATTGGATGCGAAGCTGAGCTTCCTCGATCTTGATATTGAGCAGTTCGCGGTCGGCTGCCATGGCTTCGCGATCCGCGCGCAACTGGCTCGCCTCGGCTTGCAGACGCTCGATCTCCGCACGCAGCCGCTGGTTTTCCGCCGCCAGGGTGTCTGCTTGATGCAGCACGCGCCCGATCTTGGCGGCCAGTTGTTCGAGTTCGTTGAGCATAGTGCCTGTCGTGTCCGGTAGGAGTGAAGGTCAGGTTTCGGGATTCTAGCCGATGCAGGCGGCTCGGCCACACCCAGCGAGCCGGTTAAGACGCCCGAGGTGCCACGAAGTTGCATCGTTCTGTAACGATCGGCCCGTCTCCAGATATCAAATCTCGGTTATCGGCAGCTTGACCCGCTGCATTGACGCCTAAGTTGAAACTCCATACACTCGCCCCCGTTCCAGGTGCTCGCACCCTGCTCATACAGGGCTGCAGTTCAACGGGAAACAGGGAGCCGGGCGCCGAAATCCATATCGGGGCAGGCCAACCTGTGCTGCCCCCGCAACGGTAAGCGACCGCGAACGCCCGCCACGTGCGGCTCGCAGGGCCGGCCAAACGCCACTGAATCTGAATCGTCACGATTTGATCGGGAAGGCGGCCAGCCTGATGTCGTCAGCCCGGATACCGGCCTGCAGAACGAGGGTATGCCGCGCCGAAGGTGCCATGCCTCATCGCCATATGGCCCGCGGGGGAACGGGCTTGGCCGTTCTATTCCATCCCTGCTCATGCGTTCCACGCTATCCAGGTCGACCGTCGCGCTGAAGCCGTCGGTTCGCCCGTCCATGCCCGCCATCCTGGCGGCCATCGCCCTTTTCCCGTCCGCATCGGTCTTCGCACAGGACGCGACGCCCGATGAGTCGTCGACCAGCACGCCGGCCAGCGCATCGACCAGTGCTCCCGCTTCTGCACCGGCAGCCGCGCAGGCGGCCAGCGGGCAGACGCTGGCGCCCGTGGTCGTCACCGCCTCCCGAACCGCGCAATCGGTGACCGAGGCCCTGCCGCACACCACGGTGGTCACCCAGGAAGACATCGTCAACTCCCAGGCTCCGGACCTGCGCTCGCTGCTGCGCAACCAGGCGGGCGTGGAGTTCTCGACCAACGGCGGCATGGGTACCAACACCTCGCTGTTCATGCGCGGCGCCAATTCGAATCAGGTGCTGATCATGATCGACGGCGTGCGGATTTCCGGCGTCAGCAGCGGCAATGCGCAGATCGCCAATATCCTGCCCGACCAGATCGACCATATCGAAGTGGTGCGCGGCAACGTCTCGGCGCTCTATGGCTCCGACGCTGTTGGCGGCGTGGTGCAGATCTTCACGAAGAGTGGCGCGGGCCAGGCGCCTGCCGCCAACGCGCAGGTGGAGTACGGCAGCAACAATACCCGCCAGGGTACGGTGGGTTACGGTGGCCAGATCGGTGCCACCTCGTTCAACGTCACCGGCTCGATGTACAAGACCGATGGCTTCTCGGCCATCAATGCGGCGCAGTGGAACGCCGACAATCCGAAGAGCGCCGCGCGCGGTATCGGCCCGAATCCCGGCAACAACCCGTACGAGAACAAGAGCATCTCGGGCCAGATCAAGCACCAGTTCACGCAGGACTGGGACGCTGGCGTCGCGACCTACTACTCGAACAGCCAGCTTTCCTACGACAACGCCTACGGCAAGCCGACCGACGACTACCGCATGGACAGCAAGCTCTACACGCTGTCCGCGTTCGTCAACGGCAAGGTGCTACCTGACTGGACCACGCATTTCAAGGTGGCGCAGAGCGAAGACCGCAGCGAAGGTACGATCAACGGCCTGTTCGACAGCCTGTTCAGCACGCGCACCCGCCAGTTCAACTGGCAGAACGAGTACGCGCTGACACCCGACCATACGCTGATGTTTGGCACGGACTGGCTGCAGCAGGAGCTGGCTTCGAGCTCGTACAACGCGCCGTCGCGCAATGTGTTTTCGGTCTATGGTGGCTACGAGGGCCGTATCGGCAAGCACCAGATCCAGTTGAACGGCCGCAACGACCACTATTCCGATTTCGGCGACCAGGGCAGCTTCTACGCCGGCTACGGCTACTACCTGACCAGCGCGGTCAAGTTGCTTGCCAGTGTCAGCAATGCGTTCCGCGCGCCAACGTTCAACGAACTCTACTACCCGAACTACGGCCAGCCGAACCTGCAGCCCGAACGCGCCAAGTCGGCGGAGGTGGGGGTGCAGGTGGAGACGGCGTCGGCCGGCCTGCTGCGCGTGACTGCGTTCGAGACGCGCTACAACGACCTGATCGTCTCCGCGTTGCAGCCCAACGGCCTCTACCTGGCGCAGAACGTCAACAAGGCCAAGGTGCAGGGGATCGAGGCATCGTGGCGCGCCAGCCTGTGGGGCACCGACGTGGGCGCCAGCGTGACGTTCCAGAATCCGCTGGATGAAACCAACAATTCGCAGCTTCTGCGGCGTGCCCGGCGCCATGCGTCGTTCGACGTCGGCCGGAATTTCGGAAACTGGCGTTTCGGCGGCGAATGGCTGGTATCCTCGGCGCGACTCGACAGCGGTTCGCGCACGCTGGGCGGGTACGGTATCGTCAACCTGAACGCCCGCTACAACATCGACAAGCAATGGTTCGTCGCCGCCCGAGTGGAAAACCTGTTCGACAAGAACTACCAGTTGGCCTACCCGTACAACACGCAGGGCAGGGCCGGCTTCATCACGCTGGGATGGCGTCAGAAGTGATGCCGCGCGTGGATGGCCATGGCTGAGCTGCGGCGCGCGCTGATCGTCTGGGGTGTCCTCGCGCTGGCGGGGCTGGCCGTCTTTGGCCTGTCGCTGGCGATCGGCAGCGTGTCGCTCGATGCCGGGCAGCTCTGGCAGGCGCTGAGCGGCGCGGACAATGGCACCGCAGGCGCCATCGTGCGCGAACTGCGGCTGCCACGCGCCGCTGCCGCGTTTGCCTGTGGCGGGCTGCTGGCGCTTTCCGGCGCATTGATGCAGGTGTTGTTGCGCAATCCGCTGGCCGAACCCTACGTGCTCGGCGTCTCAGGCGGGGCGTCCACCGGCGCGCTGCTGTCGATGCTGCTGATGCTTCCGCAGTGGATCGTGCACACCAGCGCGGCGGGTGGTGCGCTGGTGTCCATGCTGCTCGTCGCCACACTTGCCCGCCGTGACCTGCTCAACCCCAAAGTGCAGGGCGGACACCAGGAGGCCGGCGCGCGGTTGCTGCTGACCGGTGTCATCCTGGCCGCGGGGTGGGGCGCGGTGATCACGCTGATCCTCGCCATCGCACCGGAATCGCGCCTGCGCGGCATGTTGTTCTGGCTGACCGGTGACCTCGGTGGCACGGCCGCCTATGGCGCGGCGTTGGCCACCTTGATCGCCGCACTGCTGCTGGCCCTGCCGATGGCGCGGGCGCTAAACGTGATGCTGCTGGGCGAGACCGTGGCGCAATCGCTGGGTGTTCGCGTTGGCCGCGTGCGCCTGGCTACCTTCCTGATTTCCTCCATTTCGATTGCCGCCGCCATCACGACGGCCGGGTCGATTGGCTTCGTCGGCCTGGTGGTGCCACACATGGTGCGCCTAGCCTGGGGGAACGACCAGCGCCTGCTGCTGCCGGCGTCAGTGCTGCTGGGCGGCACCTTGCTGATGGCTGCCGACCTGATCGCGCGTACCGTGGTTGCCCCCACGCAACTGCCGGTGGGCGTCATCACGGCGCTGCTGGGCGTGCCGACCTTCCTCTACCTGCTGCTGCGGAGACCGCGATGAGCCATTGGTCCGAGCCGCTCACAGACTGTCCGCAGTTGACGCTGCGGCAACTCGGCCTGCACGCCGGGAGCCGCGTGCTGCTCGATGGCCTCTCGATGTCGATCGGCGCGGGGCAGCTCTGGTGCATCGTCGGCCCGAACGGGGTCGGCAAGTCCACGCTGATGGGCGTGCTGGCCGGTCTGCGCGCGCCCGACAGCGGCGCGGCCGAGGTCGACGACATTGCGGTCACGCAGATCGCCCCTGCCACGCTGGCGCGGCAGCGGGCCTATTTGCCTCAGGCTGTGCACGATACGTTCTCGATGCTCGTCGAGGATGCCGTGCGCATCGGCCGGCATCCGCATCTGAGCGGCTGGGGCTGGGGCCAGCGTGACGATGACCGGATCGTGGATGATGTCATCGACGCGCTCGATCTCGAGCCGCTGCGTGGCCGCGACGTGCTGACACTGTCCGGTGGCGAGCGCCAGCGCGTGTCGCTGGCTGCCGCGCTGGTGCAGCAGGCGCCGCTGCTGCTGCTGGACGAACCCGTGGCGCACCTGGACCTGCGGCACCAGATCATGGTGCTCGACCTGCTGCAGCGTCTGACCCGATCGGGCCGCCACGCAGTTGTCGTGATCGTGCATGACCTGACCCTCGCGCATCGCTATGCCACCCACGCGCTGCTGATGGCCGAGGATGGTCACGCGCTGCACGGCCCGGCGCACGAGGTCCTGACTCCCGCGCAGTGCTCCCATGCGCTGCGTACCCCAATTATCAGCATCAGTGACGGCACCCATACCGCGCTGATCCCAGATGGAAATCAGACATGAGCGATACCCCGAATACCAACGATGACGCCGGCCGCGATGCCCGTCACAAGGCACGCATGGTCCGCAAGAAGGAGGTGGTCGATTCCAAGATCGCCGCGGCGCAGACCGAGCGCGGCGTGATCGTGATCACCACGGGCAATGGCAAGGGCAAGTCGAGCTCGG
The DNA here is from genome assembly GCF_000319775.1 of Cupriavidus sp. HMR-1. Taxonomy (NCBI): domain Bacteria; kingdom Pseudomonadati; phylum Pseudomonadota; class Betaproteobacteria; order Burkholderiales; family Burkholderiaceae; genus Cupriavidus; species Cupriavidus sp. HMR-1. Next base: position 4,663 of record NZ_ANKP01000056.1, on the reverse strand, counting down.
GCTTTGGCATGGTGGTGCGCGCCATGGGTCATGGCATGCGTACCGGCGTGGTCCAGTTCATCAAGGGCGCATTCCCGAGCGGCGAGGAAATGTTCCTGCGGCGCTTTCCGGAGGAGTGCGAGTTCCACGTGATGGGCGAAGGCTACACGTGGGAAACCCAGGACCGCGCGCGTGACGTGGCCAAGGCAGAGGCCGCATGGGAGGTGGCGCGCCGGATGCTGCGCGATCCGTCGTTCGACCTGATCCTGTTCGACGAACTCAACATTGCGCTGAAGCTGCACTATCTTGATCTCGATACCGTCATCGCCGATCTGCGCGCGCGTCCGCCGAAGCAGCACGTGGTCATCACAGGCCGTGGCGCACCGTCCGCGCTGATCGAGGCCGCCGATACCGTGACCGACATGACACCGGTCAAGCACGCGTTCGAGCAGGGCATCAAGGCCCAGCCGGGCGTGGAAATGTAATTCGCGTCATTCGAATCAGCACCATGGCAACCGCAATTTCCGACTACGCACTGACCCTGCCACCGATCGCGCCGCTCGACGCATCGCTGCGCGCCGCGTTGCAGGCCGCAATCGACGACAAGACCAAGCCACCCGGCTCGCTGGGCCGGCTCGAGACGCTGGCCATGCAGATCGGGCTGATCCGTGGCGAGACCGTTCCTGATCTGACCCGCCCGGCAATCATCGTGTTTGCCGGCGACCACGGCGTGGCGGACACGGGCGTCAGCGCATTTCCGGCGGAGGTCACGGCGCAGATGGTGCTGAACTTCCTGAATGGCGGGGCGGCGATCAACGTCTTCACCCGCCTTCACGGGTTGGCGCTCGAGGTGGTGGATGTGGGCGTGCGCGCGCCGCTGCCGGCCTCGCCGAGCCTCGTGAACTGCCGCGTGGCCAACGGCACGCGCAACTTTGTCGAAGAGCCGGCCATGACGCCGGAGCAGGCCGGCGCGGCGATCAATGCCGGCATCGCACGGGTGCTGCGGCACGGCCAGCAAGGTACCAATGTGATCGGCTTTGGCGAGATGGGTATCGCCAACACGTCGGCCGCGGCCTGCGTGATGAGCCGCCTGACCGGCTTGCCGTTGGAGGCATGCATTGGCCGTGGCACGGGCCTCGACGATGCGGGCGTGGCCCGCAAGCAAGAGATCCTCTCGCGGGCGCTGGCCAGGCACTCGGACGTCACCGATCCGCTCGATGTGCTGGCCACGTTCGGCGGCTTCGAGATCGCAGCGATGACGGGCGCATACCTGGCTGCCGCGGCCAGCCGCATGGTGATTCTGGTGGATGGCTTCATTGCATCGGCGGCGCTGCTTGTGGCCGCGCGCATCGACCCGAATGTCCTGCAGTACTGCGTGTTCTCGCACTGCTCGCACGAGCACGGGCACCGCGCGCTGCTGGCCGAATTCAAGGCCGAGCCGCTGCTGGCACTGGACCTGCGGCTGGGCGAGGGTACCGGCGCGGCGCTGGCATGGCCGCTGGTGGCTTCGGCAGTGGCGTTCCTGCGGGAAATGGCCACGTTCAGCGGCGCGGGCGTCAGCAACGCATCGGCGACCTAAAGCGACCTAAAGCGACCTGAGGCGTCATGATGGCCAACGAACTCCGCTTCTTTCTCACTGCCGTCGGCTACTTCACGCGCGTGCCGTTGCCGGCGCGGCTGGCGAGCTGGGTGGGGTTCGAGCCGCACTTCCTGAATGCCGCGTCGCGCTACTTCCCGCTGGTGGGGTTGATCGTTGGCGCGTTCGGCGCGCTGGTGACATGGGGCGCGCTGTCGTTCTGGTCCCCGTCGGTGGCGATCGTGCTCGGCATGGCCGCCACGTTGTTGTTCACCGGCGCGTTCCATGAGGATGGCCTGGCCGATTGCGTCGATGCCTTCGGTGGTGGCTACCGCCGCGAGGATGTGCTGAGGATCATGCACGACTCGCGCGTGGGCGCATTTGGCGCGATCGCCATTGTGGTGGCGCTGTTGCTGAAGTGGCAGCTGCTGGTATCGGTGGCGGAATCGGGCGGTGCGATGGTGCTGCTGGCGTCGCTGGTGGCGGCGCACGGAGCCAGCCGCGCGATGGCGATCACGTTCCTGGCCACGCATGACTATGTGCGTGCCGAGGGCAAGGCCAAGCCGGTGGCGCAGCGCCTGTTTGGTGTCGGACTGGTTTTCGCGCTGGCGTGCGGTGTCGTGCCGCTGCTATGGCTGTCGCCGGTGTTCGCGGGCGTGGCGATTCTGGTGCTGGCCGTGCTGCGTGCCGCGCTGGGTGCGTACTTCGTGCGCCGTATCGGCGGCTATACCGGTGACTGTCTCGGCATGGCGCAGCAGCTTGCCGAATTGTCGATCTACCTTGTGGCGGCGGCATGGAAGTGGTCCTGATCCGGCATGTCCGGCCCGATGTGGCGCCGGGCGTTTGCTATGGCGCGCTCGATCTGAAACTGGCGCAGCCGGTTAGCCCCGCGCCGGAGCGGATCGTGCGCCTGCTCGACGATTTACCGCCCTCACGTCTGGTGACGAGTCCGGCAGTGCGTGCGATGGAAACCGCGGCGCTACTGTCCGCGCATGTCGAGACGCCCATCCGTGAAATCGAGCCCCGGCTGCGAGAGCTGGATTTCGGCGCGTGGGAAGGCAAGGCGTGGAGCGACATTCCGCGCGATGCGCTCGACCTGTGGGCGGCGGACCTGATGGGCGCGCGCCCGCACGGCGGCGAAAGCGCGCAGCAGGTGATGGCGCGGGTGACGGCGTGGGCCGACACGCTCGACGCAAGGTCGGGTGATTGCCTCTGGGTCGTCTCCCATGCCGGGCCGATGCGGATGCTGGCCGCGCACTGGCTTGGGCTGACGCTGTCCCAGACGCTGCAGTGGGAGCTGGAGTTCGGGGCGACCTGTCACTTCCACCTGGGGAAGCGACAGGCCAGACTGGGGTGGTGGAACCGGAGCGCCAAGGCGTAGCGTGCCGGCATCAGCCCGGCCGCCGAGACCTCGCCACGTCCAGATCCTTGCAAATCTCCGCCGCGCCCTGGGCCACGCGCGGGCCAGCGCGATTGATCAGATCGCCGTCGATCACGAACAGGTTGTTGCGTGCCACGGCCGTGACCTGCTTCCACTTCTCCCACATCGCAAAGTCCGCGAGCGGCTTGTCGGATCGCGTAGCACCCATGCCGGCGGTCAGCATGACCTCGGGGTTGCCCGCGACCACGGCTTCGACCGAGACCGTTGGCACCAGTGCCGCTTCCTTCCCGAACAGGTTGCGACCGCCGCATAGCGCGAGCAGGTCGCTGACCATGTGTTCGCCGTTCAGCGTCATCAGCGGCTGCTGCCAGACCTGATAGAACACGGTCACGGGCGGGCGGCCCGCGTAGGTTTTGCGCAGCGTGCTTACCTGCTGGCGGAAATCGGTGGCGGCGCGGTGGGCCACGGGCGTGGTGCCCATCAGCGTGCCGAGCTTTTCCAGATTGTCGGCGATGCCGTCGAGCTTGCGTGGCTCGCTGAAGAACAGCGGCATGCCGAGCGCGCGCAGGCGGTCGGTCTGTTTCTGCGCATTACCGTGGCGCCAGACCACGATGAGGTCGGGCTTGAGCGCGGCGATCCGTTCGAGATCGAGCGCCTTGTTGTCACCCACGCGCGGAATATCGCGCGCCTGCGGCGGGTAGTCGCTGTAGCTGACCGTGCCGACGATGCGGTCGCCGCCGCCCGCCGCGAAGATCAGTTCGGTCACGTGCGGCGCCAGAGAGACGATGCGGCGGGCCGGCTGCGCCAGCGTGACCGTCTCGCCCGCATCGTCGACCACGGAGACCGCGGCATGCGCCGGCAGGGCGGCAATCAGCAGGGCACTTGCTGCACTCGCTACGTAGAAGGCTTTCATCGGAATTCAGGTCGGGGAAGGGAGTGCGTGGCGTGCGTGGCCAAGCGCGGCATCCAGCCGTTGCCATGCCGCGTCGTCGTCAGGTGGCAAGCCAAAGCGCAGGCTGGTCGGGCATCCGCCGGCTGCGTCGAACAGGCGTGTCCAGACGCCTTGCCGAGCAAGGGCTTCATGCAGGCTGCCGGCCCGCGCGTCGGGCACCCAGCTGAACAATGGCTGCGACACGGGCGACAGGCCATGGTCGCGTAGCAGTATCGCCAGTCGTTGTCCTGCCGCGCTCAGCGATGTGCGTGTGGCGGCCTGCCACGCGGTGTCGGTCAGCGCGATGCGTGCCACGGCGCGTGCCGGGCCCGATACGGTCCAGTGGCCAAGCTGATCGGCCAGGGCGTCGAGCAGGGCCGGCTGCGCCAGCACGAAGCCGCAGCGCACACCCGCGAGACCATAGAACTTGCCAAGCGAACGCAGCACGACCAGTCCCGGTGCCGTGCTGCTTTCGGCCAGCGATGCCGCACCGGTGCAATCGATAAAGGCCTCATCGACGATCAGCGTGCCGCCGCGCGATGCCAGCCGCTCATGCCAGTGCCGCAGGGTGTCGATGGGCAGCAGCCGGGCCGTCGGGTTGTTCGGATTGACGACGACGAGGTGATCGAGCGCGTTGGCCAGATCGGCACGCTGGAAGTCGGCCTCGTCCAGCGGAGTGACAGTGTGCCCCGCCTGTGCGAAGGCCGGCGCGTATTCGCTGTATCCGAGCGCGGCGATGCCGACGCGTCCCGGGCGCAGCAGTCGCGGCAGGGTGCGGATGGCGGCCTGCGAGCCG
>NZ_ANKP01000055.1:0-12780 GCF_000319775.1 Cupriavidus sp. HMR-1 | reverse complement strand
GCCTGCCCGCCAGCGCGCTGCGGCCGCTCGTGCTCGCCATGGCCGGGCTGACGGTGAGCGCCCATGCGCAGTACGGCGCGACGTCCGCCATTCCGAACATCGACCTCGTCGAGCCAGTGGTCACGCAGACCCCGGAGGCACCGCCGCCGCCGGCTGAAGGCGGCGATCTCGTTCCGCGCCTGACCGAGCCCGCCATGCGGACCGCTCCCAGCGGCAACACGCTCAACCTATCGCCGTCATCTACGCCCTCGAATCCGAACGCCCCAGCCTACGCGTCCGGCGACCGCGTAACGGGCTACAGCGAGAAGGGCGTGGAGATGGAAGGGCACGCCGAACTGCGCCGCGACGGTGGTGTGATCAAGGGCGACAAGGTCACCTACGACCAGGACACCGACGAAGCACATGCCACTGGCAACGTGCGACTTTCGAAGAGCGGCACGCTGGCCGTAGGCCCGGAAGCGCGGATGCGCGTGCAGGCCAATGAAGGCTACATGCTGTCCCCGGACTACTACTTCCAGCAGACCGGCGGCTCCGGCAGCGCCGAGCGCGTAGATTTCCTGGATCCGGACCGCAGCACGCTGAAGAAGGCGACCTACACGACCTGTTCGCCCGATAACGCGGACTGGTACTTCAGCGCCAGAAAGCTCGACCTGGATAGCGATCGTCAGGTGGGCACGGCCTATGGCGGTGTGCTTAATTTCTTTGGCGTGCCGATCGCGGGCGCGCCGGCGTTCAGTTTTCCGCTCAATGGCGAGCGTCGTAGCGGCGTGCTGCCGCCGTTGTTCGGCTATGGGTCGAACTCGGGGGCCGACCTGACGGTGCCCTACTACTTCAACCTGGCGCCAAACCGCGATCTGACGATCTACCCGCGTATCCTGACGTCGCGCGGCGTGCAGCTTGGCGAGGATTTCCGGTACGTGGGCGACGGCTACAGCGGACGTATCCGCGGCGAGTTCCTGCCCGACGACAAGAAGGCGGGCCGCAACCGCTGGGCCTACGCGATCCAGCACTACCAGAGCATCATTCCTGGCATGACGGCCTACGTGAACGTCAGCAAGGTTTCGGATGACAAGTATCCCGACGACCTGACGCGTTCCGTATCGCAGTCGACCCTGCGTCAGTACACGCAGGAAGGCGGCGTGATTTATGCGTGGCAGGACTGGGTGTTCATGGCACGGGTGCAGAAGTTCCAGACGTTGTTGCCCAGCGAGCCGTCCTACGAGCGCGAGCCGCAGTTGAACGCGAAGTACAACCGCTATGACTTCCACGGCTTCGATATTTCGCTCGAGACGGACTACACGCGATTCCGTATCCCGCTGACCAGTACCGGCATCCAGCAGCCCGAAGGCAATCGCGCATTCATCCAGCCGACAATCAGCTACCCGATCATCCGCCCGGGCTGGTACGTGACGCCGAAGTTCATCTTCAACGCGGCGCAGTACAACATGGATACCGGCACCAACACGGTTGGCGCGTCGAATACGCTCAATCGCACTATTCCGACCGTAAGCCTGGATTCGGGCATGACGTTCGAGCGTGACGCGCCGGGCGTCAGCAAGCTGTTTGGCGTGAAGTACACGCAGACACTCGAGCCGCGCCTGTTCTACGTCTATACGCCGTTCTACGACCAGAGTCAGTTCCCGCTGTTCGATACGGTGCAGTCGGACTTTGGCTACGGTCAGATCTTTACCGAGAACCCGTTTACCGGTAACGACCGCATCGCTGACAATAACAAGCTGACCCTGGGCCTGACCACGCGCCTGATCGAATCTGAGACTGGTGTCGAGCGTTTCCGTGGCACGATTGCGCAGCGTGTCGACTTTACGGGCCAGCGTGTGCAGCTCAATGGCACGCTGCCGGATGCCAAGCCGAGCTACTCAGACCTGCTGGCAGCCACCACGATCCAGCTGTTCCGCGGCTACTATCTTGATGCCGGCATCCAGTGGAATCCGGACCAGGACAAGGTCAACTACTCGAACGTGGCATTCGCGTACCGGCCGGAATCGCGCAAGCTCATCAATTTCGGCTATCGCTACCGTCGCCCGACCTCGGTGACGGACAATACCGCGATCGACCAGATCGAAGTGTCGGGGCAGTGGCCGATCACGCAACGCACTTACGGTATTGGCCGCGTGGCATTCGACAAGTCGGCCAACCAGCTCGTGGATGCGCTGGCCGGTTTCGAGTACGCCGCCGACTGCTGGGTCGGCCGATTCGTGTACCAGCGTTTCCGCAATACCTCGAACGGTTACACCGGGCGGGTTTTCTTCCAGGTGGAGTTCCGTGGGCTGTCGAAGATTGGCTCCAACCCGCTGGACATGTTGCGCCTGAACGTGCCGGGCTACGAGCCCGTGACGGCACGGCCGGTGCCGACAACCCCGTACGATCACTATGAATGACGGACCAAGATGAAACGTCAAGCCTTCTCCCTGTTGTCCCGCCTGAACCCCTGGCAGCAGCTGCTGCTGTCGGCCGTGCTCGTGACGCTGGCCGCGCCGGCGGCTGCGCAATTGCGCGCGCCCGGCACGCGTACGCAGGGTATCTTCACGCAGCAGGGCAGCCAATCGGCCAGCCAGGGCAGCGGCAGCACCGTGGCGCCGAGCCAGCCGATGATGGGCGTGCCGCAGCCTTCGTCCCAGCCGCGCTCGCAGTTGGTGGACGAGGTGGTGGCTGTCGTCAACAACAGCGTGATCACGCGCCGGGAACTGCTTGACCGCGCCGACGAGATTGAAAACCAGCTTCGCGCCGCCAAGCGTGAGGTGCCGCCGCGGCCCGACTTGCTCGGCGAAGTGCTGGAACGCCTCGTGATGGAGCGCGTGCAGACGCAGGCCGCGCAGGAAGCCGGGATCAAGGTGACCGATCAGGAAGTCGATCGGGCAATCGAATCGGTGGCGCAACAGAACAAGATGTCTGCGACGGAACTGCGCAGCCGCGTGGAAGCCAGCGGCATGTCGTGGACCAAGTACCGCGACGAACTGCGCAAGCAGGTCCAGGTGATCCGCCTGCGCGAACGCGAGGTGGACTCGAAGGTGCAGGTCTACGACGGCGAGATCGACAACTATCTGGCCGCGCGTAACGGTGGCCAGGCGGCCGCCTCGGGCCCGACTGAGTTCAATGTGGCGCAGATCCTCGTGCGCGTGCCCGAAGATGCGTCCGATGCACAGAAGGCCCAGCTCAAGACGAAGGCGGAAGGCCTGCTGAAGCAGGCGCAAGGCGGGGCGGACTTTGCCGAACTGGCCAAGGCCAACTCCGAGGCGCCGGAAGCCTCGCAAGGCGGCTCGCTGGGTTTCCGCGAGATTGGCCGGTTGCCTGCCGTGTTTGCCAATGCCGTGGTCGACCTGCAGCCGGGCGCGGTGGTGCCCGAGGTTCTGGAATCGGCCAACGGTTTCCACGTGATCAAGCTCGTGTCTAAGCGCACGGCCGCCGCGCAGCCGGCGGCGAGCGACCGCATCGCGCAGACGCAGGTGCGCCATATCCTGATCCGCACCGGCCCGAACATGCCCGAGGCCGAAGCGAAGCGTCAGATGGCGACGATTCGCGACCGGATCACGCACGGTGTCGATTTCGCCGATGCCGCCCGTCGCTACTCGCAGGACGGCTCGGCGTCGCAAGGCGGTGAACTCGGCTGGGTGTCGCCGGGCGAACTGGTGCCCGAGTTCGAGCAGGCCATGAACCGCCTGCGCCCGGGCGAAATCTCCGACCCGGTCGTCACGCAGTTCGGTGTGCACCTGATCCAGGTGGAAAACCGCCGCGAGACCGAAGTGTCGCCCGAGAAGCAGCGTGACTTCGCACGAGCCGAAGTTCGCGAGCAGAAGCTGCGCGCCGCCTATGATGACTGGGTGCGCCAGCTCCGCAGCGCGGCGTATGTCGAATACCGGATCAACCGCCAGCGCTGATGCGCTGGCCCGAACAATGCCCGACCCCGCGCCACTCGACCTAGCAATCACGACCGGAGAACCGGCCGGCATCGGCCCCGACATCACGATCGGTGCCCTGCTGCAGTTCGCCGCCAATCACGGCGCCAACGGCGGCAACGTCGGCCATGGGGGGACGGTCCGCTTCCATGTGATCGGAGATGCGCGTCTGCTCGATCAGCGTGCCGAGGCGCTTGGCGTGGCCCATGCGTGGGCACGTCGGATTGCCGACGGCGACGTGATCGTGGAAGACATCGCGCTGGGCGTGCACTGCGAGCCGGGGCGGCTCGATGCACGCAATGGCCACTACGTGCTGGCGCTGCTGGATACCGCCGTCGATGGCCTGCGGACGGGCCGCTATGCGGCCATGATTACCGCGCCGGTGCAGAAGAGCACGATCAATGATGCTGGCGTGCCTTTTTCAGGGCATACCGAATATCTGGCCGAATGCGCCGGCGTGCCGCGTGTGGTAATGATGCTGGCCGGCCCGCAGCCGGCGCATGACAACGCCATGCTGCGCGTGGCCCTGGCCACCACGCATCTGCCGCTGCGCGCGGTGCCTGATGCGCTGAACGTTCCGATGCTGGTCGAGACGCTGACGATTGTCGATGCCGACCTGCGCCGGAATTTCGGCATCGCGCGTCCACGTATCCTGGTAACGGGGCTGAACCCGCACGCGGGGGAGTCCGGGCATATGGGGCGCGAGGAAATCGACGTGATTTCTCCCGCGCTCGAGCAGGCCCGCGATGCCGATATCGACGCGCGCGGCCCGTATCCCGCCGACACGCTGTTCCAGCCGCGCCATCTGCGTGATGCCGACTGCGTGCTGGCGATGTACCATGACCAGGGCCTGGCGCCCCTCAAGTACGGTACCTTTGGTCACGGCGTGAATATCACGCTGGGGCTGCCCTTCATCCGCACATCGGTGGACCATGGCACCGCGCTCGACCTGGCCGGCACTGGCCGCGCCGAGCACGGCAGCATGATCGAAGCCATCCGCTGTGCCATTACCATGGCCGGACATGCCAGCGGGCGCCACAGCAATGGGCGCGCGGACAATGGCATCGCCAACGGCCAGCACTGACTTATGCGTTCAAACGTGCATCAGGGCCATGTGGCCCGCAAACGGTTCGGACAGAACTTCCTCGTCGATGACGGCATCATTCATGGCATCGTCAGCGCGATCGACCCGCAGCCGAACGACATCGTGGTCGAGATCGGTCCGGGCCTCGGCGCGCTGACCGATCCGCTGCTGGAGCGGCTGCCAGGCATGCAGGTGGTCGAGCTCGACCGGGATCTCGTGGAGCGGTTGCGCCGGCGCTACGGCGACCGCCTTGTGGTCCACGCCGGCGACGCGCTGGCGTTCGACTTTGGCAAGCTGCGCGAGCCCGGCCGCGCGCTGCGCATCGTCGGCAACCTGCCGTACAACATTTCCAGCCCGCTGCTGTTCCATCTGGTGGATTTCGCCGATGACGTGCGCGACCAGCATTTCATGCTGCAGAAGGAAGTGGTCGAGCGCATGGTGGCCGACCCCGGCAACAAATCGTATGGCCGCCTGTCGATCATGCTGCAGGTCCGCTATCACATGGAGCACGTGCTCGATGTGCCGCCCGCGTCGTTCAATCCGCCGCCGAAGGTCGATTCCGCCGTGGTGCGCATGATTCCGTGGCCACGCGCCGAGGATGGCACGCTGCGGTCGCCGTACGCCGCGTGCGATGCGGGCGTGCTGGGCGACGTGGTGACCGCCGCGTTCTCGCAGCGCCGCAAGGTGCTGCGCAATACGCTGTCGTTCCTGCGCGACCAGGTTGATTTCGACGCGCTGGGCTTCGATCTGACCCGCCGCGCCGAGGAAGTGCCTGTTGCCGAGTATGTCGAGCTCGCGCGCATCGTCGGCGGCGCGGAGCCGCCCGCCCGCGTGGCCTGAGCCCCCTTTTTATCCTGAATACCCTGAAGTCCTTGCGACGCCCATGACTGACCAGACCAACCCTGATAAGCGTCCCGTCATCCTGACTGGCGACCGTCCTACCGGCCCGCTGCACCTTGGCCATTTCGTCGGCTCCCTGAAGAGCCGCGTCGCCCTGCAGGAGACGCACAAGCAGTACGTGCTGCTGGCCGATACCCAGGCGATGACCGACAACGCCCATGACCCCGACAAGGTACGCCGCAACGTGCTCGAAGTCGCGCTCGACTACCTCGCCGTGGGCATCGATCCGACCAAGACCACGATCTCGGTGCAGTCGCACCTGCCGGCGCTGGCGGAACTGACGCTGATGTACCTGAACTTCGTCACGGTATCGCGCCTGGAGCGCAACCCGACGATCAAGGAGGAAATCCAGGCGCGTGGCTTCGGCCGCGACATCCCGGCTGGTTTCCTCTGCTACCCGGCTTCGCAGGCCGCCGATATCACCGGCTTCAAGGCCGTGCTGGTGCCCGTGGGTGAAGACCAGGCACCGCTGATCGAGCAGACCAACGAGATCGTGCGCCGGGTCAACAACCAGGTCGGCCGCGAGGTGCTGCCCGAAGCCGCTGCGCTGATCCCGAAGCATGGCCGTCTGCCGGGCGTGGATGGCAAGGCGAAGATGAGCAAGTCGCAGGGCAACGCGATTCCGCTCGGCGCGTCGCCGGACCAGATCCGCGAAGCCGTGCACAAGATGTACACCGATCCGAACCACCTCAAGGTGTCCGATCCGGGCCAGGTGGAAGGCAATGTCGTGTTCACGTACCTCGACGCATTCGATCCGAATCCGGCCGAAGTGGAAGCGCTCAAGGAGCACTACCGCCGTGGCGGCCTGGGCGACATGGTGCTGAAGCGCCGTGTGGAAAGCGTCCTGCAGGAAATGCTGCGCCCGATCCGCGAACGCCGCGAGCAGCTTGCCCAGGACCCGGGCTACGTGTTCGACATCCTGAAGAAGGGCACCGCTGAAGCCCGCGAAATCACCCAGCAGACGCTGGACGAAGTGCGCGGCGCGCTGGGGATGTTCTCGTTCCCGCAGTAATTCGGCACGGATCGTTGTCGCCCTTGCCCGCTACGCGGGAGAGGGCGACAAACCGCCGGGGTGCACTACGCCCGCCGATTCACCAGCACAATCCCCCCCAGCACCATCACCGCCGCCAGGGCGAACCGCACGCCGACGTGGTCGTGCATGAGCAGCACGCCGAATGCCACGCCGAACAGCGGCGTCAGGAACGAGAACACTGACAGTCGTGATGCCAGATACTGGCGCAAGAGCCAGAACCAGATCAGGTAGCTCGCGAACGCGATCAGCACCGACTGGTAGAACAGGCTTGCCACGACGAAGCCCGTGATTTCCACCGTATGCGCCTGGCCTGCCGCCAGCGCCATCAACAGCAGCATCACCGCCGACACACCCAACTGGTAGAGCAGCGTCTTGCTGGCAGGGGCACCAGACAGCTTGCTGCCGCGCACGACGACGGTTGTCGCCGCCCACAAGCCGCCGGCCACCATGCCCAGGACATCGCCAATCACCGTGCTGCCTTGCGTGGAAGGCGAGGCAATACCGTCGGCGAAGGCCAGCGCGATACCGCAGAACGCGAGAACCACGCCGAGCCACTGGCCCCGGTGCAGATGCTCGCCCGGCACGAACAGGTGCAGGCCGAGTGCGGTGAAGATCGGGGCCGTATAGAGGAACACCGCCATGCGGGATGCGGTGGTGTGGCCGAGTCCGACGAAGATGCAGAAGAACTCGGCCCCGAATAGCAGTCCGGCTACCAGTCCCGCGCGCAATGTGCCATCGCGTTCCCAGAGCGGCGTGCCGCGCCAGGCTGCGAAGCCGAACACCAGCAGCGCCGCGATGGCCGAGCGCACACCCGCCTGCAGCACGGCGCCCATCAGCGGTGCGGTGACCTTGATGATCACCTGCTGGAGCCCCCAGGCGGCGCACAGCAGCACCATCAACCCGATGGCCGTGCCGTCCAGCGGGCGCCGCGTCATTGCTTGCGCGCTCATTGCGCGTTACGGGCGGGCAGCGTCGCGCGTCGAGTGACGCTCGATCAGTTCGATCTTGTAGCCGTCCGGGTCCTCTACGAACGCGATCACCGTGGTGCCGCCCTTGACCGGACCGGCTTCGCGGGTGACCTTGCCGCCGGCCGACCGGATGCGCTCACAGGCTTCGGCCGCGCTGGGTACTTCCAGGGCGATATGGCCATAGGCGGTGCCGAGGTCGTACTTGTCGACGCCGTAGTTGTAGGTCAGTTCGATGACGGCGGTCTCGGTCTCGGGGCCGTATCCGACGAAGGCGAGGCGGTACTTGTATTCGGGATTGTCGCTCTCGCGCAGCAGCGTCATGCCGAGCACGCGCGTGTAGAAATCGATCGAGCGCTGGTAGTCGCCAACGCGCAGCATGGTGTGGAGAAGTCGCATGGGGGTCTCTTTGGCAAAACTGTAAAGACAGAGTCCGCCATTCTATTCCCATGCCGCGGAACGCGCCGGCCGCCGTCGATGTCGGTCCCTATGCCGATACCCGGTTTCGGTATGCGTGGTTCGACAACAGCGTGCGGGGCGACCAGTCGCCGGAGGCCGGTGATTACAGCCAGGTGTGGAACATATCCGTCGATGGCGCCTGGACGCACGGTATGCACGGTGAGCGACGAGGGCGCCGGAGCGCCGGAACGTCAGAACGTCAGAACGTCGGCAACAGTTCCGGTGGATGCGCGCGAAGCTGGGCGCGGGCGTCGCGGAACTCGGGGAAGATCGATTCCACTGTTTCCCAGAAACGCGGTCCGTGGTTCATCTCCTTGAGATGCGCCAGCTCGTGGGCGGCCACGTAGTCGATCATCGACAGCGGGAAATGCATGAGGCGCCAGTTCAGCCGGATCTTGCCGTCGGCCGTGCAGCTTCCCCAGCGCGTGGCTGCCGAGGTCAGGGCGAAGCCGGTATGACGCACGCCCAGTTTCGCGGCATAGATGTCCAGCCGCTCCGCCAGCAGGCGGCGCGCCTGGTTCTGCATCCAGCCCTGCACACGGTCCTTGATCTGCTGCTCATCGGCGTGCGCGGGCAGGGCCAGATGCAGCATGCGCAATTCCGCATTGAACATCAGCACGCCGGCCGGCGATTCGAGTTGCAGGGTGATCGGCTGGCCCAGGAACGGTAACGACGCGCCGTCGCGCCATTGCACCGTCGGCAGGATGCGGCGTGCTTCGCGATGGCGCCATTCGCCCAGCTTGTTGAAGATCCAGCGTTGCTTCTCGAGGATGGCTGCCTCGACGTCGGCCAGGGTGACCCAGCGGGGCGCGGTGATCGACAGGCCGCGATCGTCCACGGTGAAGCCGATGGTGCGCCGCGACGAGCGCTTGAGGGCGTAGTGCACCGTGCGTTCGCCCACCTGCAGTCGCCGGCCATTGGGCAGGGCCGGGGGCCAGGGCGACGCGGTTTCGGGTGTGTGCGGCGCGGATGTCGGCGACAGGTCCTGCTGCTCCGGCGTGACGGGCGGCAATGCCTCCGCCAGCGGCAGCTCGAGCTGCGCGCCGGGTGTCTCGGGAGCAGGACGCAGCAGCTTCATGCGGTGGCCTGGTTACCTGCGCGGCGATAGCTGTCTGGATCGATGCGGCGCATCTCTGCCTCGATCCACGTTTCGACTTCCTGATTCAGCATGTCTGCGGTCTTGTTGGCCGACGCAATCGGGGCGCCGATCGAAATCGTAATCATGCCCGGATATTTCAGGAAGGAGTTGCGGGGCCAGAGTCGTCCCGAATTGACAGCCATCGGGATCACCCATGCACCGGTTTCCACTGCCAGACGGGCGCCGCCGCTCTTGTAGCGCGGCTTCTCCAGGCCCGAGGCGGTGCGCGTGCCCTCCGGGAACATGATGATCCAGGCGCCTTCTGCCAGGCGGTCGCGGCCCTGGCGGGCGGCCGACGCGAACGCGCGCGGGCCATCTTTGCGATTGATATGGACCATCTTCAGCATCCCCAGGGCCCAGCCGAAGAACGGTACCAGCAGCAGCTCGCGCTTGAAGACGAAACACAGCGGCTTGGGCATCAGGGCCACATAGGCCACGGTTTCCCATGCGGACTGGTGCTTGGACAGCAGCACCACATGCTTGTCGAGCATCGACTGCGCCTGCTCCATGCCCTCGATGCGATAGTGGATGCCGCAGATCAGGCGGCCCGCCCAGATTACAAGCCTTGTCCAGCCGCGCACGAAGCGGAAGCGGTTCTCCGCGTTCATGAACGGAAACACGATGAAGCAAAGGCACGCATAGGGGGGCGTGAGTGCCAGGAGGTACAGCGAGAACAGCAGGGAACGGAGGAAAGTCATCGATCGGGGGCGGTAATCGGGGACGGATATCAGGGCGCGGTTGGTTGCGGCTTGGGCGCCGCATCGTCGATCAGCCAGCGCGCAAACGCTGCCAGGTCGTCATGCACGCGCGTGCCATCGGGCAGGCCGCCTTTTTCCAGCGTTTTCATGCCCTTGCCCGTGCGAACCAGATGCGGGATGCAGCCAACCGCCACGCCCGCCTGAAGGTCGCGCAGCGAATCTCCCACCGTGGGCGCGGTGCGCAATTCGATGCCGAACCGCTCGCCAATCTGCTCGTACAGGCCGGATTTGGGTTTGCGGCAGTCGCAGTTGTCGGCGGCCGTGTGCGGGCAGAAGAAGATGGCTTCGACGCGGCCACCGAGGTTGGCCAGCGCCTTGTACATCTTCTCGTGCATCGCGTTGAGCGCGCTCATCTCGAACAGGCCACGGCCGATGCCCGACTGGTTGCTGGCCACCACCACGCGGTAGCCGGCCTGGTTCAGCATGGCGATGGCTTCAAGGCTACCCTCGATCGGTATCCATTCGTCGGGTGTCTTGATGAACTGGTCGCTGTCGCGGTTGATGACCCCGTCGCGATCCAGGATGACGAACTTCAACTGGGACTGTGGCATGGCGCGCTCCGGTGATGCAGCGTATGAGACAGCTTAGGCCGCCAGCTTCGAAATGTCCGCGACGCGATTCGCCAGGCTGTGCAGCGTGGCCAACAGCGCCAGGCGGTTGGCGCGCAGCTTTGCGTCCTCGGCCATGACCATCACGTCGTTGAAGAAGCGGTCCACGGCATCGCGAAGCTGGGCCAGGTCGCGCAGCGCGGCGGTGAAATCACCACCCGCGAACGCGGCTTCCACGCCCGGGCGCACGCGCTCGATCGCCTCGTGCAGCGCGCCTTCGGCGGCCTCCTGGAACAGCGATACATCGACGCTGCCGATTGCCTCGTCCGTCTTCTTCAGGATGTTCGTAATGCGTTTGTTCGCTGCGGCCAGGGCTTCGGCTTCAGGCAACGCCGCGAACGTGCGGACGGCTTCCATGCGCGCCAGGATGTCGTGCAGTTGCTGCGGGCGCAGGCTGACCACGGCTTCCACCTCGTTGGTCGTGTAGCCCTTGTCCTTCAGGTAGCCACGTACGCGGTCGAAGAGGAAGTCGGTGATCGCTTCGCGCGAAGGCTTGACCGCCGCGATGCCGGCGAAGGCTTGTTCGGTCAGACCCAGCACGTCGTTCAGGGACAGCGCCAGCGGTTTTTCGATCAGCATCCGCAGGATGCCCAGCGCGTGGCGGCGCAGTGCGAACGGGTCCTTTTCGCCGGTCGGCTGCAGGCCGATGCCCCAGATGCCAATCAGCGTCTCAAGCTTGTCGGCCAGCGCCACGGCGGTGCTCACGTTGCCTGCTGGCAGCGCGTCGCCGGCAAAGCGCGGGCGATAGTGCTCGGAGCAGGCCAGGGCGACGTCCTCGGCTTCGTCGTCGTGGCGGGCGTAGTACGTGCCCATCGTGCCTTGCAGCTCGGGGAACTCGCCGACCATGTCGGTCAGCAGATCGGCCTTGGCCAGTTCGGCGCCGCGCATCGCGGCGGCCTTGTCGACCGGGGCGCCGGCGGCGTTCATCGCGTCGGCAAGATGGCCGGCGATCTGCTGCAGGCGCTGCACGCGGTCGAGCTGGTTGCCGATCTTGTTGTGGTAGACCACGTTGGCGAGTTGCGGCACGCGCGAGGCCAGCGTCTTCTTGCGGTCCTGGTCGAAGAAGAACTTCGCATCGGCCAGGCGTGGGCGCACCACACGCTCGTTGCCCGTGATGATCGATTGCGGCGTGTCGGTGGCCAGGTTCGAGACGATCAGGAAGCGGTTGCGCAGGTGCCCTTCGGCATCGGTCAGCGCAAAGTACTTCTGGTTGGTCTGCATCGTCAGGATCAGGCACTCCTGCGGCACGGCCAGGAAGGCTTCCTCGAAGTGGCACGGGTAGATCACCGGCCATTCGACCAGCGAGTTCACCTCGTCGAGCAGCGAGTCCGGCATGATGACCTTGTCGGCGCCGGCTTCCTTGAGCAGCGCCGTGCGGATGCGCTCGCGCCGGTCGGCGTAGCCGGCGACGACGCGGCCGCGCGATTCCAGCAGGCCGGCGTACTCGGCCGCGTGGGGAATCTCGATCGTGCCCTGCGACAGGAAGCGGTGACCTTGCGTGAGATTGCTGGCTTGCAGGCCGAGTGCCGAAACAGGCACGATCTCCGCGCCATACAGGGCGATCAGGCTGTGTGCCGGACGCACGAAATGCACGGTGGTGCCGTCCGGGCGCTGGTAGCTCATCACCTTCGGGATCGGCAGCTTGGTCAGCGTCTCGTCGAGCGTTGCCTGCAGGCCATCGGCCAGCGTCGCGCCGCGCGCGGTATAGCGGTAGAAGAACGCATCGGCCTTGCCATCGGAGGCGCGCTCTAGCGTCTGCCAGTCGATCTCGGCTACGCCGACCGACTTGGCCAGTGCCGCCAGCTTCTTGCCCAGCGGAGCCGTCGGGGCGCCGTTGGCATCGAGCGCCACGGTCAGCGGCAGTACCTTCTCGCGCTGCTCACGGTCCGGCGCGGTGCGGCGCACGCCGGAGACCAGCGCG